>NZ_NFLO01000030.1:0-26799 GCF_002160935.1 Drancourtella sp. An12
CACAGTTGGGTTTTCAAAGCTATCAACATAATAACAGCAGTCAAATCTGTGTCCACAATATAGGATTAAATCTCAAAATACGTACAAAAAGGATTTTACCCGTGTCCTCTTTATAGGGCTCATTTTAATCGCGCCATACGGTTGTAATTTCATTTTTGTCAAATACAACTGTAGCTTTTTGTTATGTCATACGGTTGAAAAACTAGTTTCCTAAAATTGTAACCGCAGTTTTTCATGATACTGTACGGATGTAACTTATTTTCCTGGAAATATAACCGTACTTTTTCTCTGCTTACTACGGTTGCAATTTCATTTTTCTTTAAAATAACCGATGCATGCTCTAAATCATACGGTTAAAAATAGATATTTATCTCATGGAGCCGAATTCGTTTCCGATTGCCACGGACAAGATAAAAAATTTCATATATATAACCGTACAAGCAGTTTCATTTGGAATTGTTTTGGCTGATTTTTGCCTTTGAATATGTTCGAATACTAAGATTTGCTTTGTGATTTGTTTTAGAAAAATCCCGGAAGCCGAGACTTCCGGGATAAAAATTCTTCTGATATTCTTCGTAAACGTGAGATTAACGTTTGGAGAACTGTGGTGCTCTACGAGCTGCTTTGAGACCGTACTAAACTCCTTTGAGCGCCGATTTTCCTTGGTATTCCGGGCTTTTCCGGCTTTTCAATGTTCAGTTGTCCTATTCCTTAACCAAGGAAAATGGTGCATTTTCAATCAGCATCCCGCCAGTTAAAGCGCGCTGTTCACTACCTCGAACAACTCCTCTGGCTTATTATATTTCACCTTTGCGTAAATGTCCATAGTTGTTTTGCTGTTTTCATGTCCTGCAAGGTACTGAACTGTCTTGGGATCAACGCCTGCATAAAGAAGGTTCGTGATGTAAGTGTGCCGTAACAGGTGTGGGGTAACATCAAAATCCAGCGTATATTGGATATTGGGATTGTTCTTCTGTGTCATACCCAGCGTTGGCTCCACTGTGTATTTGATGCTCTGCCCATTCACATACTTATAGTAATTGCGGGGTTTGGTGGACCGGACGACTACATACTGCCACACCCGTTGAAACTGCGATGCAGCTAAAGGCTGTCCTTCGCTGTCCGCAATCACATAGTCTGATCTGGAGACTGCCTTGGCTTCCCGCAGGCAATCAACCAAACACTTGGGGATTGGAATATCTCTTTTTGCCGCCTTAGTCTTTAGCACCGTAGAAACCACGGGCCTGTTATGCTCTGTGCGCCATGCCCGCCTCACCGAGATATAAGGCGTAGACTCGTCCAGAAATACACAGTCCCATTGCAGTGCAAGGATTTCTTCCCGGCGTAGGCCCGAATACAGGCCGAGCATAATAAACAGATAAGGTGGAAGTCCCCGGACCGTATCCAGAAGCACCTCTACCTGCTGGTCTGTCAGTGCATCCTTCTTTTTCGCTGGCTTTCCGCCCTTTCCCGATATTCCTACACAGGGGTTATACTCAAGTATTTGGCTGCGCTCCGCCGAGTAGAAAATACACTTGAGAAGCATATTCACCGTACTGTATAACCCCTCCGATTTATTCGACAGCGGCACAAGTGCCAGTCGAATATCATCAGCCGTCACTTCCTCCATATACATCTCTCCCAAAGGTTTGATGATGTAATTCTTCATGTCGGTGGTATATCCCTTCAATGTAGCCGTAGATACCTTTGCTGATTGCATCAGCAGCCACTTCTCGCAATACTCAGCCACCGTCGGATGCTGCCGGCGAAAGATAATCTCCTCTACCTCGCGCCGCGCCTCTAATTGCTTTTCATACAATTCCTCGCAGGTGGCAGCATACAAGCTCACCTGCTTGCCATCCGCATCCAGAATCCGGGTTCTGTAATATGGGATTCCTTTTCTCATAACAGTTCCGTACTGCGGAACCTCCGTTTTTTTCTTAGCCATCTTTGACCTTCCTTTCTTGATTACGTGCAGTTTCCGTATCTACACTCTCTTTTTATCAGAAAGTCCAAATTTAATCAAAGATACGGCCTATGTAAAACAAAGAGCGAGACATCCTTGCCTCGCTCCTGCTCCATTTCCTATTTTATTGTTTCGCCTTATGCTCGTACAGCATCCCATTGAGCAAATGCATTGCCCATCGTTCTGACCAGCTCATCCGGTCTGTTGTATTTGACCTTTGCGTAGATGTCCATGGTAATTTTGCTGCTTTCATGGCCTGCCAGATATTGAACCGTTTTGGGGTCTACCGATGAATGAATAAGATTCGTGATGTAGGTGTGCCGCAGCTGATGCGGTGTAACCTCGAAGTCCAAGCTGTAAACCACATGGCCGTTGTTTCGGGCCTTTTCTCCAAGCTCCGGGTAAAGCATATACTTCACATATTTTCCGTCCACCAGTTTGCGGGCCATTCTCGGTTTCGCGGTTCGCGTCACAATATACTGCCACAGCCGCTTAAACTGCGTATAAGACAGAGGTTCTCCATCCCGGTTTGCGACCACATACTCCGAAGTCGAATTTGCTTTTGCTTCTTTCAGACATTCTGCCAAGCAGGTCGGAAGGGGGATATTTCTCTCCGCAGCCTTTGTCTTTAATTCGTCGAGAATCACCGGCCTGTTATTTTCAGTATGCCATGCCCGCCGCACTGCTAAGTAAGGGAAGTCTCCATCCAGATAAACCGCATCCCATTTCAAGGCAAGTATTTCTTCACGTCTCAAGCCTGCGTACAGGCCAAGCATAACAAATACATAAGGGGGAAGTCCCTGTACGGTATCCAATAAGCGCGCGGCCTGATCGTCTGTCAGTGCCGCTTTATCTTTCTGCGGAACGCCGCCACCTTTTGTCGTAAGATAAATCGTCGGGTTATCATCAATGATTCGGCTTTCCTTTGCTGCACGAAAAATAGATTTATACAGAATCACGACTGACTTATATACCGATGCGGATTTTTTTGAGACAGGGACAAGCGCAAGCTGAATATCATCCAGGCTAACCTCTCCCATCCGCTTATCTCCCAATTCCGCAATGATGTGCCGCCTGACCTTTGAGGTGTAATCCGTCAAAGTAGTTGCCCGTACATGGACAGACTGCATCAGCAGCCATTTCTCACAGTATTCTGCAACCGTGGGCGATTTCCGATGGAATGTGGCGTTGTTGATCTGCTCCAACGCATTTGTTTCCTTATTATAAAGTTCTTCGGGCGTTCTTGCATAAAGGGCTACGAGCTTCCCATCTGCATCTTCAATCCTTGTTCTGTAATACTCAATACCATTGAGCATCACTGTACCGTATTCTGGAATCATCATTTTTCTTTTTGCCAATTCCGTCACCTCCAAAAAATAATCTCCAGCGCTGTATCTTTGTTTTATCAAACTTCTTCAATTCCAGCAAGGATACGGATTGGCTCATGCTTTGGCGTTCCGGGGCTTGCGGTAAGTTGCGCTCTTTTCCATAGGTTTTGCCCGGTGTGTGCATTTTGCGATATACTCCTGAAGGCCCATATCAGTAAAATATACACAACCGTTCTGCACATACTGAACATAAGAAATCAAGCCGTTGTTACGGGCTGCATCTAAGGTCGTAATACTGATCCCCAAGATTTTGGCAGCTTCTTTTCGTGTAATCAGTTTTTCCATAAATCATATTCCCTCCATTCTGTCAAGGTTGTCATCGTGCTTTCAAAATCACATGAATGCACTGGCAGCCGAAACTGCCAGTGCATGGTATCTAACTTTGAAAAGAAAACTGCATCTGAATACTGAGCTGTTGTTTACAACAAATGGACGCAGCTCTCTTGAATTTTAGTTTTGCTTTCGCCACATTTGCCACGCATCCCTGACGATGGGGACATTCCTGATCTCCGCTGGCGCGGCTGTCATAACTCCGCAGCGTCGTTTTATTCGTGCGCCGCAGGGTTCCGCCTCAAGTCCGTGGGCGGGTGTGAACAAGTATCTTTAAGCCCCCATGGAGTCCTCGCGCCCGAAGTGCCACCTCCGGGTCTCAGGCTGGCGTTGATCGCTGGGAACAGCCTTGTTTATCACCTCCTTGGGCTGTCCATCTTGGCGGCGCGCCTGATTCGCTCGTACATGGGTTATGTACCAGAAATGCCGTCTATTCGATTGTCAAAGTACATCGAAGGGGAGAAACTTGTCCTTCTTATTAACACTGACAAAAAGAGTGAAAAACAGGCGCTTCAAATGAAACTTTATCAAAAATATTTTGCTAACTGTTTCAACCCACGCCGGATGCTGTCACGAACACGGCTCGGATCTACGCCTTCGGCTCTGGCAATCTCATTTACGCTCATCCCCAGATAGTACCGGGCGTAAATTCTCCTTGCCTGTTTCTTCGGCAAAGCCATCACGGCGGAGTAAATCTGCTCGCGCAGCTGCTTTTCCTCCAGAAGCATCTCCGGCGTCTCCAGCTTTCGCAGGACCGCATTTTCAATTCCATTCTCACAGTCCAGGGAGTACTGCGCCTTATAGCGATACATTTTTCGCTCATAGGCTGCTTCAGCTCGCTCGTCAGACTGAAACACCGCTTGTACTTCATCGGTTACTTCCAAAAAGGCATCGGTTTTATAAACATCGGGATACAGATCCCGAAGATTGACTTTCTTCATTATGTACCTCCATTTCGATTCACGGGTGATTAGCGGGTGAATCGAATGGAGGCGGGGAACGGCATCGAGGCCGTTTGGGGACATTCGGCAAAAAACGACAAGCAAAAGCGCCAGTCTCCCATTCCAGGAAACTGGCGCAACAAAAAAGATCATTATTATTCCGGTTTGCGCAGAACGATAATACCGACAGGTTGCCGAACTGCCCCGGAGGGGAAGCTACACTTTTTTTAGCAAGTGAAGATTATGAGAACTGTAAAAGGTTAAAACAAACAAAGCGGCATCCTCCTATATGCCGCTGTAAATAACCTTTCTGTCTACGCAGTATAAAGCGGCAGCTATTCAGCAAGCCGCGTTTTCATTGAACCATTACTCAATTAACAGCTGCTCGCCATTATTGAGAGCTATGGTATAGAACAGAAAGCAAGATTTACTTTAGATTTATACAAGATTTGCACAAGAAATACCTATACTTCGAATTTGTAGCCTATTCCTCGAATGCTTTTAATATGTTCTGATGCAGTTTCCGAACTTTTTAACTTTTTCCGTAAATTACTTATATGGCTTGAAATCGCATTGCGTGAATAAAACGAAAAATCATCATGCCAAACAGAATCCATTATCATTTCATAAGTATAGACTTGCCGTTGATTCATAATTAGCAGCGCAAGAATATCAAACTCTTTTTCGGTCAAATCAATGCATACCCCAGCTATCTCTACAGACCTGTACTCTAAGCAGAAAGACAAGTCTTTCACAGTGATGATTGTTAGCGGTCTTCTTTTATCTTTTGGTATTTTCAAACAATTTCTCATACTATTTTTCTCTGAAAACATTTCTACCATAGGATGATTATAGGTATGTAAATATTGAGCAGCACCAAAATGGACACATGCATACCGCTGTTCCTCCGAATATGAAGGTGGCACAACAATAATTGGTACCGCACGTTTTTGTCTCAAGATATCCAAATCGTCTTGTGGAATCACATCAGAGCAAATAGCTACGCATATATATTCTTTAAAAGACAGCATTGCGGCCGCTTGTTTAATATTATCAGCATAGTCAAATTCAATTTCAAATTTTTTCCATCGGCCAGCAGTAACCTCATATTCATTATAGGCGTATCCTACGCCCAATACATGCGGAACCATATGTTCACCTCCTACTACTTCTAGCAGACAGTTCAAAGCTGCCGAGCATAAGTTACCCGGCAGCTCTAAACAAAACTATATTTTTCTATGATGGAGAATGCTTTTTTGCGTATCTACAAATCCTCCGTCATCGATTATTTCCCCAGTAAATCAATGCCAGTGCGCCGGGACCGGTGTGTGCTCCGATGATAGGGCCAATATAAGCAATACAAATCTCAGAATCCGGGAATTGTTCCAACAACCTTTCTTTCAGCATATCTGCTGCTTCAGGGTCATCGGCATGACCTATCAGAATCGATTTACCAAGTTCAGGTTTCCAGCCCTGTTCCATTCGGGCAATCTGAGTGGTAACAGCCTTTTTTCTTCCACGAGGTTTTTCCACTGCTTGCAGCTTTCCTTCGCTGTCCACATGAAGCAACGGTTTGATCTGCAAAGCCGTTCCCATTGCGGCTGCGGCACCTGAAACCCGCCCGCCATGTTTCAAATGGGTAAAGGTATCAACCGTAAACCAATGACATACCTCTAATCGGTGTTCCATGACCCAAGAAGCCAATTCATCAATAGACAGTCCTTCCCTCTGCTTTTTCGCAGCTTCTCTGACTAAAAACCCTTCACCCACTGCGGCAGCAAGCGTATCAATGCAGATGATTCTTCTTTCCGGATATTCCTGCTGTAGTTCTTCAACCGCTAAAAACGCAGACTGATATGTACCTGACAGACCAGAGGAAAAACAGAGATACAGAATATCGGTTCCCTGTCGCAGACAGGGTTCAAAATGCTTAAAATAAATCGTTGGGTTGATTTGTGAGGTCGTTGCAAAATTCCCAGCTCTTTGCAAGCGGTAGAACTCCTTGGCTGTGATTCCTTCCGGGGAACCATATGAGTATTCTGTTCCGCCGATCTCAACATTCATAGGAATCATTTCAACAGATGGCAGACCTGCGGTTAACTCCGGTGCGAGATCTGAGGTGGCATCTGTGAAAATTTGATAGCCGTCCATCACTTCTTACACCCACTACAGCCCTGACAAGCAGCCCACAGCTCATCGGCCTTCGGCTTCCAGGTTTCTGCATAAAGTGTAGTCTTATCACACAGATGGTCAACACTTTCCGGGGACTGATACTCGGTAGAATGGGCACCGGATTTCTTTACCATGCTACGCAGACATTCAGGATTTTCCAGCATAGGACACGGCTGGAACATATTATCATTAAAGGGCTGACCGTCGTGATAGGCCATAAACAGCGGAGACTGATATGCTTCCAGCAGGGTCTTTTCACGGATGTTGGAGTCAGAGTAATGGATAAAAGCGCAAGGCTCAATGTCACCATTGGCATTGATATGCAGATAGTTGCGGCCACCAGCAATACAGCCGTTTACAAATTTCGCATCATTCTGAAAGTCAATTGTGAAAATAGGCTTTGTGCTACGGTATTCGCAGATGCGGTTATACATCTTTTCACGCTGGTCAGGAGACGGGAGCAGCTCCACAGCGGAATCGTTGCCCACAGGCATATAGTGGAAGAACCATGCGAACTTCGCACCGCACTCCACCAGATGATCGAAGAACTCATCCGAGCTGATGGAGTCGATGTTCTTGCTGGTATAGCACCCAGATACGCCGAAAGGCAGCTTCTTTTCTTTCAGAATCTTCATCGCCCGCATAGTAGCCTGATAAGTACCCTTGCCACGGCGGAAATCAGTAGCTTCCTCGAAGCCTTCAATGCTGATGGCCGGGTAGAAGTTCTTCACCCGCAGCATCTCATCGGCAAACTTCTCATCGATAAGGGTACCGTTGGTAAAGGCAGAGAATACGCAGTCAGGATGCGCTTCACACAGGCGGAGCAGATCGTTCTTGCGTACCATAGGTTCACCGCCGGTGTAGAGGAACATATAGGTTCCCAGTTCATTGGCCTGATTGATGATGTCATCCAGTTCCTCATAGCTCAGATTCAGCTTATTACCGTATTCTGCCGCCCAACAGCCGGTGCAATGAAGGTTGCAGGCGGAAGTGGGGTCCATCAGGATTGCCCAGGGGATATTGCAGCCGTACTTTTCACGATTAGCCACCTGCTTGCGGCTGCCTAAGAGAGATGCATTGACAATAAAATTGCGGAAGAACACTTTGCGGACTTCAGAATCAATGTCCGTCCAAAGGCTGTTGATCAGGCGCATCCAGTTGCTGTCAGGCTGCTCCATCACCTTACGGATTTGCTGGCGCTGTGTGAGATAGAGGTTATCCTTATCGAACTTATCCGCCCAATCTAACAACTTGGGGAATGCTTCCTGCGGATTGCTGTCAACATATTTCAGCACTTGATTGACGGCGAAAGCCTGTGCGCTGTCTTTAATAGAATTACTCATGGTTTTGTCTCCTTTTCTATCTTAAAAGCAAAATATTGAATTGTTTTACGCTGATTATTATTTCCCGTTTGCACTTCGGACAGTATAGCGGAAAATTTTCAAGTACTGTATTATCACAGATTTTAATTCTCGTTTTGTTGTTGCAGTTGGGGCATAATAGCCATTCGTTTTTTTTCATTCTTTGTTTTTCATCAGATAATAGAATATCTATGGACAATTACATTTACAACTCACGCAGTTTCCACCGCCTTGTAGAAACCATTACACACGCGCCCACAATGAGTACTGTTAAGACGATGTAGGAAAGATAGACGCCATTTAGTGCTACTTCATACACATCATAGTACCGCAGAGGGGTCAGATAATCCAAGAAACGATTCCCTGTGTACTCGGCAGTAAAGGCCAACACATAGGCGGCCAATACGAAAACCGTACCGGCGCGTACCGCGGCCTTATAAGATTTGAAAAGGCTGGCAAACAGCAGACCCAAGGCAAAAAAGAGAAGCTGGGTAAAGAACATTCCCATCGTTGTGGAAAGCACCGCTCCCGGCTGATCCAGACCGCCCAAAGGAAGAACGATCGTGAAATAATTGCACACGCCGCTGAACAGGGCGAACACCAGCAGGTTCACTGCTGAAACGATCACCTTCGCCAGAACAATGGTTTTCCGCTCCACAGGCTTTGTGAACAGGTATTCGGATGTTCCAAATTTCTTTTCCCTCGCCACACAGGACAGGCCCAGAGAGATTGCATAGGCAAAGGCCAACAGCCCCTCCCAAAAATAGATACACGCGTACCAACCAAGGGCAGTCGTGAGATCCCCTTTCACACCGAACATGATCATGATCAAGCGAGGAAATTGGCCGACTGTCCGGGCCATCTCATCCAGACTGTCCTTCAAGGATAAAAGTTCAAAATAGCAGAATCCGCACAGCAGTAACATGATCCCCAGCCAGATCAGCAGGGTCTTTCTGGTTTGGCGGAATTCGTTTTTCACCAATGTTTTCATCTTTGCACCCCCTCATGAGCGGAACTGGATGTCTTTTTTCAAAAAGACACGATAAGACAGCACCAAAAACAGGGCAAACAGCAGTACACACCATCCCAAGTAATCCAACTCATAAAAGCCAGATTTGGAAATCTCAGCCGCACTAAAGAACGAGTACGGGGACAGAAAACTAATGGCACGGTTGCTGACAATGTTGGAGAAGCTGGTGACGCAGTACTCGACAAAGACAATTAACCCGGCAGTCAAAAGTGGGCTTCGATTGCGTGAAAATAGAATTCCAACCAAAAGCCCCATAGCTGCAAGGAACAGCGTGACCAGCATGAGGGAAAGAGCAATCAGAAAGAACTCTCCCCAGTCAATGCCGGAGCGGAACAGGGCCAGCGCCAAAAAAGAGGCGAGAAGATATACCATGCTCACGACCACTACGCCGAAAAAAACCGTGAACGCCTTTGCCCAGTAAATCGTTTTTCGGGTATGGGGTTTTGTAAACAGATATTCAGAGGTTCGCTCCGAGCACTCCTTGGTGTGAATGGCGATACCGAAGTGCATCCCGAAAATACCGGACGCAATCATAAAAAAGCTGGTAAGAAACGCATAAATGCCCAACGGTGAGGTCAGATATTCCATGGACACACCAACGCCTTTGTAAAAATCACTCGTACCCAGCGTTTCATAGAGGTCTCCGGTGGAAACATCCATAAAGCTGTAATAGGTAGGCGTCATCACAAAAACACACAGAGCCAAGGCGATGGCCCAACCCAAAATATATTTGCGGTGCCTTTTCAGTTCATATTTCAAAATGACCATGCCCGACACCTCCTTACGCATAGTAGTGCATGAAGATTTCCTCCAAAGAGGGCTCTTCCAAAAGCACATCGTCCAAATGCAGCAGGTGAAGCTTGTCAATAATCGCCGTGATATTTCCGTTATACATAAAGGAAACAGAGGTCTTATCCGCAGTCTCCGCATAGTTCGCAATGCCGGACAAATCAAAGAAATCGCGAGGGATAGCCTCCTTTGCGCTCAGAGAGACTTTCTTATAGCCGCTCTCACGCAGTTCTTTGATGGACTGTATGCCAATAAGCTGTCCCTCTTTCAGAATGGCCACCCGGTCACACAGTTTCTGCACCTCACTCAGCACATGGGAGGAAAAAAACACGGTAGCGCCCCGGCTGTTTTCCTCCTTCAGAATATCATAGAAAGCCTGCTGGATCAGTGGGTCTAATCCGCTGGTGGGCTCGTCCATAATAATCAGTTTGGGCGAAGTCATAATGGCAGACACGATACCCACCTTTTTCTTGTTGCCCAGAGAAAGGTCTGCAATCTTGCGGGACAAATCCAGATTGAGCCTGTCGGCAAGCTCCTTCATCTTTGTCTTGCAGTCCATGCCGTACAGATCGGCGGTGTACTGCAAAAGTTCACGGACTTTCATGTTTTCGTAATAGCTGTTCTCGCTGGGCAGATAGCCCACATCCCTGGCGATGACGCTGGCCTTGGAGTGACAGTCCAAATCGAAGATAGATGCGCTGCCTCCGGTGGGACGGATCAGCCCCATTAGGGTGCGGATCGTGGTGGACTTACCCGCACCGTTGGGGCCGATAAAGCCGAAAAACTCTCCCTGGTTGACAGAGAAACTGAGGTTATTGATTCCTCGATGCTTCCCATAGTGCTTGGTCAATTCATTCAAGACAATCGCTTGTTCACTCATTTCAAATACTCCTCCTTAT
Organism: Drancourtella sp. An12; assembly: GCF_002160935.1. Classification (NCBI taxonomy): domain Bacteria; kingdom Bacillati; phylum Bacillota; class Clostridia; order Eubacteriales; family Oscillospiraceae; genus Drancourtella; species Drancourtella sp. An12. Next base: position 10,877 of record NZ_NFLO01000030.1, read on the forward strand.
AAAAATTTTTCCGCAGAATTGCGATGTTCTTCTCAAAATCCTCCATGACAGCCTGAAAATCGAAAGCCGCCGCCCCCCGGTACCCGGCCGCATAGCCCTCGGCCATCAGAAGCAGTATCTGAAAGACCGGCTGGGCATCCTCTGGGTCTTTGAATTTCAAAGCATCCTCTTCCCGCAGAACAAGATCGTTTCGGAATCTGCCGGTCTCCTCCGTCAGGATCGCCAGCGTATCCGTCACCTCGGGAGAATTTTCCTCCCAGGCACTGGTAATAAACTGCAAGATAAAAGGCTGATTTTGGAGCCCCTCCATTTTCATGCGGCTGGATGCCAGAATCCTGTCGAACAAATCTGTTTCGGAATCGAGGGCTTCCTTATCAAATAGTCCCTCTATGATTTTCTTGCAGTATTCCAGCAGGTAAATGTAGAGCTGCTTTTTACTGCCGAAATACTGAAACACAGACGCTTTGGAAATGTGTGCGGCTACCGCAATATCATTGATTGAGGCTTTTTCATAACCAAACTTGCCGAAGCACTGGAGCGCCGCATTGAGAATGGTCAATCTCTTTTCTTCGGTCAGGGCCAAAAATTTGTTCAATTCATTTCCTTCTTCTTACACAATAACCGTTTCGGTTATTCAGAGTATAGCACCAATAACCGAATCGGTCAAGTGTTAATGCAGCAAGTGTATTGATGCGCTTTTTGCAAGCGTCATCTGCGCTCATGTCTGGATAAAAGAACTGATCCACCGATATATCGAACATTGTCACCATCTGATAAAAAGTGTTCAAGCTCGGATGCTGACCGTCGTTTTCGTTATATATGATGGTGCGGGGATCACGGTCAATGATAAGGGCCAGTTGATCCTGTGTCATCCCGCTGGTTTCTCTTTTGCGCTTTATCTCGCACCCTATATCGTGGAAATCAAATTTGCGCTCATCGCGTTCAAATTTCATAGACATCACCCAATGTAATTTTATATTTCAGGTAGTAGTATTTGAACGAATTACATTTTCGTGCAACTGCTGACTTGAACACACCGGTACTTTCGAGACTAATCTTCGTTGGTCTAACAGTATAAAAAGAAAACTTTTGAATCATACTCCAAAATACTTGACCGTTTCGGTTATTGGTGCTATACTCTAAATAACCGAAACGGTTATTGTGTAAAAAGGAGGAAATGAATTGGACAAATTTTTGGCCCTGACCGAAGAAAAGAGATTGACCATTCTCAATGCGGCGCTCCAGTGCTTCGGCAAGTTTGGTTATGAAAAAGCCTCAATGTCGATTCTGTTATATTACGCATATCGCAGAAAATTAAGTAAGAAAACTGCCAATGACAAAGAGTAAGTTATACCCACGTTATGAAAGGACGTGCTATGAAGGATTCATTGAAAAAAGGATTGATAATAGGTGCTGCCGGTAGTGCGATTTGTGTGCTTTGGCATCATCTTCTAACCAAAAAGATGATGCAGCTCGCCATGGATCGGGTTGCGCCGCAGGACAGAAGCAACGGAAAAATGCGTGTGTCCGGTTCACCTGAAATGATAGAAACCACTGAAATTGTAAAAAAGGCAGCTGGTCAGCTCGAAAAAAGCGGCTGTGACGTGGTGGAAATCACTGCTCACGACGGAATTTCATTGATTGGGCATTGGTGTCCCTGCGAAGAACCGAAAAGAACTATAGTTGCCATGCACGGGTGGCGTTCCTCCTGGTCACATGATTTTGGTCTAATCGCAGATTTCTGGCGCAATAATCATTGTTCTGTACTCTACGCAGAGCAGCGGGGACAAAATAATAGCGGCGGCGACCATATGAGTTTAGGTTTGCTGGAACGCTACGATTGCCTGGCATGGACAAATTGGATAAACGAGAAAACAGGAAAAAGCATTCCCATCTATCTTGCCGGGGTATCCATGGGTGCAACCTCTGTGCTAATGGCGTCCGAACTGGAACTGCCGGATAATGTATTTGGAATCGCAGCGGACAGTGCATTTACTTCGCTCCATGCAATTTGGAAACATGTCTCCGAAAGCAATCTGCATATTCCTTATGCTCTGCATAAAACAGGTGCCGATAGGATGTGCAAAAAGCGCATCCAAATGGATGCTGATGCTGCCTCAACTACAGAAGCGTTGAAGCACTGCCAAATTCCTGTTCTTTTTGTCCACGGAACAGATGACCACTTTGTTCCAGTTGAAATGACATACGAAAACTATAAAGCCTGTACATCAGAAAAGCGTCTGCTGATTGTTCCGGGCGCTGACCACTGTATGAGCTATCTCGTAGGAAAAAGCACCTACGAGCGCATTGCAAAAGAGTTTTGGGAATTTTGCGAACAGCGGAAAAAGAATCCGTAGATTTGAGTTTGAAGGGGGGGAATCATTATGCGCCAGCGTTGGCTCCGTGTCTTATTCCGTAGAAGGATGTTGACGATACTCCTGCTACTTTTACAGGTATATTTTCTTATATGCCTTGTACTTGGGGGAAGTCAGCTTTCCCGAAATTTCAGTCGCCTACTGACAATCGTCAGTATCATTGCGGTGCTTTATATCGTTTCCCAGAAAGACAAAGGCGCCTACAAAACTGCATGGGCGATCCTGATCCTAACCTTCCCGTTGTTTGGTGGACTGATGTATCTTTTGTCTAATGCACAATCCTCGAAATGGCGCTTTGCAAAAAGTGTCCTCCATACACAACAAAAGGCAAAACCACTCTATGCACTCCCCGGCATTTGCTATGAAAGCGCAACAAAACAACTGCCTGAATATTACCCTCAAATTCATTACTTGCAGGAATACACGGGGTTTCCAATATATGCAGATACAGAAACACATTACCTTACACCGGGTGAACGAAAGCTGGAAACACTTTTGGCGGAACTTGAAAAAGCCGAGAAGTACATATTTCTGGAATATTTCATCGTGCAGGAAGGCGTTATGTGGAACAGCATCTTGGAAGTTTTGAAGCGAAAAACCACGCAAGGCGTAACTGTGCGACTGATTTATGACGATATGGGTTGCTTTCTCACTCTTCCGAAAGACTACGCAAAGCAGCTAAAAAAACACGGTATCCAGTGCGCCGTATTCAATCCCTTCCGACCTGTTCTGACCGTAAAGCAAAATAACAGAGATCACCGAAAAATAGCGGTCATTGATGGAAAGGTGGCTTTTACCGGAGGTATCAATCTGGCAGATGAATACATCAACGCCATTGAGAAACACGGACACTGGAAAGATGCAGCGATCATGCTGAAAGGCAAAGCCGCATGGAGTTTCACACTAATTTTTTTACAGACGTGGGAAATTTGTACCCATACAGACGAGGACTACGAAATCTTCTACCCATGGAAAGAACAAGAGTGCCCTGTTACTGCAAAGGGGTTTGTTCAGCCATACGCTGACAGTCCAATGGATGAAGAAAATGTGGGCGAACACGTTTACCTGCATATCTTAAACAATGCAAAGAAGTACGTGTATATCAACACCCCATATCTGATTGTCGATGATAGTATGCTTTCCGCTTTGCGTCTTGCGGCAAAAAGTGGTGTAGATATACGCATCATCACACCCCACCGCTGGGATAAATGGTGGGTACACATGACCACACGCTCGTATTACCGAGAGCTGATAAAATCAGGCGTTAAAATCTACGAATATACCAATGGTTTCATCCACTCCAAAACCTTTGTGTCCGATGACCGTACTGCAACAGTCGGGACAACAAATTTGGATTTTCGCAGCTTATATCTGCACTATGAATGTGGTGCTCTGCTCTATGAGGCCAAAGCTGTTATGGAAGTCAAGGAGGATTTTCTGCAAACGCTGGAGATATGCCAACAGGTGACAGAAAAGGATTGCAAAACAAATATCGTAGTGCATCTGCTCCAGGATATACTGCGGCTATTTGCACCACTAATGTAAGGAGGGTCTTGAATGTTTGAAGATATTGAAACACACAAAAAATTATCAAAGTGGATTATCGGAACGTTTACAGCCTGCATTTTGATTTATCTTGGCATCCGACATATTAGTCATGTAGCTGATGCCGTGATGTGGTTGAAAGACCTGCTGAACCCACTTTTAATTGGATTGATTTTGGCGTTGTTTCTGAATGTTCCGTTGGGGGTTATTGAAAGACATCTGTTCCCCAAACATCCGACATCTAGGAAAACGAAAATGCGCCGCCCGCTTGCGATCCTGCTTTCATTTATTTTGGTGATAGGGGTCTTTGTCGGTGTTGCTTTTCTTGTTATTCCCGAATTGATCGATGCAGTATCTATTGTCATATCATCCTTGACGAATGGTCTGGATCAACTGGTGGCATTTGAAAGCACGGCTGACTATTCTAAAATCCCATTCGGAGAACAGCTGTCCCAAATTGATATTGATTTTCTTGAACTGAAAGACAATTTGAATGAATGGTTGAATCAATTGGGAACCACCATTATGGACACTGCTGCTTCCGCATTTGGAAGCGTGGTTGCGACGGCAGTCGATTTTGCGATTGGTCTTGTGTTCTCAATTTATATTTTGGCCAATAAGGAGAAATTAAAAAGTCAGATCACCCGAATTGTCCGTGTATGGATTCCAGCATGTTTTGCCGAGCGGGGCATTCATGTGGCAGCTGTCTGTGAAAAAAACTTCAAGCTTTTTGTAGCAGGGCAAACGACTGAGGCAATAATTTTAGGCAGCCTGTGTGCAATCGGTATGTTAATTCTGAGAATACCATATGCGCCGATGATCGGTGCGCTTGTTGGGGTAACAGCACTGATTCCCTATGTCGGTGCCTGGATTGCTACACTTGTGGGTGCATTTTTGATTCTGACAGTCAATCCTTTTAAGGCACTGGTATTCATTATTTTCCTGCTTACTTTGCAACAGATCGAAGGAAATGCAATCTATCCGAAAGTTGTGGGCGCAAAAATCAACCTTCCTGCCATGTGGGTTTTAGCGGCAATCACAATAGGTGGCAATCTGGCTGGACCAATCGGTATGTTGCTTGGCGTACCTGCCGCAGCAGCCACTTACGCTCTTTTGAAAGAAGCAACCGATAAGCGGGAAACGCATCTGAAAACACAAGAAAAAGAGCAGATGGGTAATTCACATAAACAGAATATATCCTAAAAAAATTATCTCAAGATAAAAACTCATAGTAGGGTGTAAGGACTCATGATATAAAAATATCAAGGGTCTTTGCGCCCTATTCGTTTTTTATATTACAAAATCGGCATTATCATACCTTTTAGCGGGCATAATAAGGTTATTCCTCAAAACAAATCGGCACGATACAATGTTATTGAGGTGAATGATTATGCCGATTGACGATTTAACCGCTTTGGGTCAAATAATGCGGGAGGCCCGAAAGAAAAAAGACCTGACACAGCAGGAGCTTTCAGACCAGAGCCATGTTTCTGTAAAACAAATTGCCAACATTGAAAAAGGGCAGATGAATCCTTCCTATTTGATTTTAAGAGCATTGGCCAAGGTTTTGAACATCTCTCTGGATTCTCTGATAAATCCGGATGTTTCTCCAGAAGATGAGGGAGCCAACCAGATGAAAATGCTTTATTCCAGCTGCCCGTCAGAAATGCGTGAAACCCTGCTGCACCATACACAGGAGACCATGCAGGAATTAACAGAGCTATCTAAGAAAATTGAAGCGAATTGAGCCAGTGAGTGAAATTTGACGGTTTCCTCTCTGGCTCTTTTCATTTCTGCAAAGAAAGCGGCAAGCAATGCCCCTGGATAGCCATTCGGCTTCCGGCGCTGCTTGTTGAGGGTATCCCCCAAGCCCCCATGAACGCAGAATTTCATTCTGCGGCTGCGCGTTCTGCGAACGCTTTGGACCACGATCAGCTTATCGCTGTTCGTGGTCTTTTTCTCTTTCGGTATCGTGTTCCGCCTCCATGTTTAAGAGCCGATCCACATTGGCTTTTGCCGCCAGCAGCTCCCGCATTTCTTCACGGGAGCGCCTGTACTCGGCATAGGTCATTTTCTTTTCCTCCAGAAGCCGGGCGTACTCGGCTTGCAGCTCCTTAACTTTGGGCAACTTCTTGACCCCCATATCATCAAAGACATTTTTGGCTGCCTGATGGAGCAGGATTTCTTCCTCATGTGCTTCTCGGAATTTCTTGGAGTAACCAGCCTTCCGATAGGCCACATAGGTGTCGCGGGTCTTGGCATAATTGATGATATGGGTCCGCAGCACGGCGATCTCCGCCATGCGTTTCTCCGCTGCCTTGATTTTTGCTGATAGCTCATTGTGATGGGCAGTAGCCGCCGCCGCTTTTTCTGCCAACTCTGCATAGTCCAGCAGTTGATGTTCGGTGAGAAAATTTACAGTCTGCGCCATCTGTTTCAGATTAAAAACCTTGGCCCACCGCACATACCCGGCACCTTTTCCATCCCGGAGCTTTGCCTGGATGTCAAGCAGCAGATTGACCTTCGGCGGATCTGCTTGCTTGGCGGACTTCTGACGAGGGGTATGCTCCTTATTACCGGCGAGGACGGCCAGCAGGTCCTCCAAGGTGTAGCCTTCGCCCAAGCTGTCCAGGCGGGACACTTTGCTCCAGCCGGGGAGCTTCAACCGGTAGGATTTCCCGCGCTTGGACACTTCACAGCCGGATTCTCGGAGCAGCTTCAGCAGCTCGTTCAAATCAGCAGGCTTTTGTGCCAGGGCGTTATCAATGGTAGCACGAAGCAATTCCCGATGGGAGGGCTTCGCCTGATCTCCCAGCCATTGGTCGTAACTTTTTCCGTGTGGCTTTGGGTTCTCGACAATGGACAGCCCGTTCTCGATGCAGAGGGTATCGCTCAGACGCCGGACGGCTTTGGTGCTGCCCCAAAAGTTGCGGAACTTCCGGTCACAGTCCAAATTAACCGAACTCCAAATGATATGATTATGGACATGGGCCTTGTCAATGTGGGTACAGACGATAAAGGCGTGTTTGCCCTTGGTGAACCGTTTGGCAAATTCTACGCCCAGCCGGTTGGCCTCCTCCGGGGTGATCTCCCCAGGAAAAAAAGACTGGCGGACATGGTAGGCGATCACATCGTCCGCTCCACGGACCCGTCCGGTGGCCGCGATATACTGGCGCTTGGCCAACATGAACTCAGCGTCAGCCACACGGCTGTCGCACTCGTAGCCGGTGATGAGCCTGCCGTGGTCTGTCTTTTGCGGATTGGCCACATAGTCAATAATCGCGCTGATGGCTCGGCTCTCGGTCCGGCCCTTGCCGATGTGCAGCGGCATGATACGTGTGGTTGCCATTGCTACGATACCTCCTTTGAAAAAGAATAGCGGCCTGCCGAAGCAGACCGCTGAATAAATTTAAATGAATTCTATAATAACTCTATTCACCTATATATTATGTGAGAGAATTGACCTTTGTGAAAATACTCCCTAATTGTAGTTCAACATCTGAAAGTTGTTCTTGTTCATCAGCTAAATATGCAACACATAGTTTTTTTGTCGCCCGAGTTACCGCCACATAAAAAAGATTTCTAGCTGCTCCGATTTCAGTTGAATCATATTTAGCATCTATTTTTTCTGGGAATGTTTTTAATAGCGAACCGAAATACTCTTTATCTCTGCCAAACTTTTTTGTTAAAAGAATAAGTACATTATCAAACTCCAATCCTTTAGTACTATGGAATGTATGATATATAATGTCACTTTTTTTATCAGTTCTATTTATAAAATCATACCAGCACTCAAAGATATCTATTTTTATATTCAGAAAGTTATCAATGCTGGTACTGCTGTCTTGCAATTCCAAATCAGTTAATGCTGCATCGTCCGCATTTACAAAAAGACATTCCAGCATGTATTGTTTCAAACTTACCAAGGAATCTATCTCCTCTGCAATAGTATATCTTATACATTCATCATATAAATCATCTCCCAATTGATAAAACTCAAACAGTTTTTCAAGATATGATGCTAATGTTTCACCGGAAAGAGAATGCAGTTTGTCTACTAGGGCACGAATATTTATGATATTAAATTTGCTTTTCGTATCAGGATGTACTCTACTTATTTGCAATAAATTGTTGATGGAAGTATTATCATTTTGCACTTTTTTCTTAAAATCAAGCAATCGGAACAAAAGCTTCTGTACATCACCCAATTTAGTTTCATCTTGCGCTAAAAGGTGATCGCGAAGGAGTTCATAATTACGTCCCCTTTTGTAATATCTACAATTTTTAAAAAAATCATATATATCCTCAAATCCGCTTTTTTTAGCAACCAGTTCATTTGTCAACTCAAAGCAATGGAGAGGATTATCAATACTAATCTTCCATCGATTACATAACTTCTCAACAATTTCATCTCGTGCAGTTGCAGGGCAAACTTCACAAAGAACCTCACTTGTTGGAAATTTCTCGTATATTGATTGTTGTATCAACCCATCATTACGTATTAAATTTGCTACACCGATAATTTTAGGGGAACTGCGCCGATTAAACTCTTTTTGTATGGGCGTGAGCCCTTTATGTAATTGAAATATTTTTGCACCAACACCACGATCATAAATATTTTGCCGTATATCTCCATAATACCCCACTAAGAATGAATGACCAATTTTTAATGCGTGGTGGTGTATGGAAGAAATCGTTTTTACAACCATAGGATTAGTATCCTGAAACTCGTCCACAAATACAGCAGGATATTTATCACAAATAATTTGCTTTAATCGTTCGTTTCTGCTAATAAGCAAATATGAATATTCTAAAAGGGTATCATGACTAATCAACATTTTAGATAGTCTATCGGTGTTTAGGCGAGGATCGTATTTGACTTTGGGGCAAGTCTTTCGCTTGGTTTTGTCAAGCGCTTTGGCTAAACTATTAATCGAATACAAACAACGAATAATCTTTGTAAAATTCCCAATGTTTTTCATCAAGCCTGGGAATTCTTCTGCAATTTCAGGAAATGCAGCTCTAACAGTCTGAGCTTTAGAATTGCAGACTTGAAAAAAAGCATCACGTACATGCTCCGAATTTATTTTTTCCAACAGCTCATTCTTTTGTTGCTCCGAAAGATTCCGGTATGCTTGTGCCCATGACTGTTCTTGCAACTGTTCTTTCTTTTCTATAATAGCTTCTCGAAGCTTTGTTCGATGTAGCTTCATAAGCTGATCCTTGTATGGAGCAATAATTTCCCACATTCGCTCATGAATGGTAGAAACTAGAACTAGAGGTGTATTGCCAAGTCGCTCTTTAATTTCATCTGCAGCAGCATTGGTATATGTTATACATAAAACTTTTTGCCCATGAATATAAAACTGAGGTCCTTTTTTATCCAACAACATTTTTAAGGATTGCACTAAAGCATAAGTCTTACCAGAGCCCGCACCTGCATTAAATATCCAACTCAATCCATCATCTATACATTGACTAATTTGATCTATTATCTGCTGCTCTTTTATCCTATTTGTATCGGAGATTTTCAGCTTTTTATAATCTATCATTTAAATTGCCTCCAATCTACGAACAATAAAATCAATTCCATCTATAATATATTGTGGCAGTTTGATTTCTTTTGCATCATTTGTACCAATGATAATATCATAGAGCAACCTATTAGCAAAGTTGCTCTTATCCTGAGCCAATGATCTCTGAATGCGATAAGAATGTTCGGCTAGACCACCATCTTCCATACATTCTTGATAGACCTGAGGCTTTAATTCTTTTATTACTTGTTTGATAACTTCATTATTCGAATTAGTTAATATCAGTGCTTCTTCAAAGCTTGTGGCATAGTAACCTTGAATTTCTGCCTTCTGGCAGGTAACCATAAGATTTCCTTCTTGGAAATAGTTGCTTTTAACAATTTGACTAGCAATCTTTGTGCCATAATATTCAGTAAGTGCAGTATTAGTGGTTTCACGATTAGACAAAACTGCTTCTGTCATTTGAATCCTATCTTTTCGCTCTTGTTTTTCCCGTTTAAAATCGATGTCAGTAATAATCAAAACAGGGATATGAAGTGCCGAAATAAGAGGACGATATACTTGCGCAAAAGCTCCGTTTACCAAATTGAGAGTTACATATTTCTGCTTTAGCAAATCGTGTTCAGACATGTATTGTTGCAACAATACATACTCAGAAATCCCCTCCACAAAGATGGCGGCATCTGCAAAAAATAGCTGAGATATTCCAAAAGTAATATGTTTTTTTATATATTGGAGTTGAGCAAGACGCTTTTTTTCATCTTCTTCGGCTTCATTTTCTTTTTTGGGTATGATGGTTTGATCATCCAAAATGATAGCACAGGTACAATTGTTGTTTTCGGTAACATAATTGATACTATTAAAACTATTCCCTTCGTGAATCTTGCTGTTAAGAATATGTGCTGAATGTGTGGTTATTATTATCTGGCTATTAACGTGCTTATTATGGCCCTCGAGTAAGGCACCTATCATTACATTGACATCTCGAATAAATAATTCCTGCATTTGTGGGTGCATGAATGTTTCGGGCTCTTCAATTGTGATTAGGTTAATCTGACTATTAAACGATGTTTCTGGAAACTTTTCCATATAACCAATAATATTTGCCACAATCATCATCAAGTTTGTATAACCTAAGCCAAATTGATTCTCTGGGATATTTTTATCCCCCTCAACATATTGGTACTTTAATACAGATTTAAGTAATTTCTGAAATGTTAGATCTGAGCTAAGCAAAATTTTACATTTCTCTGACGAGATTAATTTCGCCAAAGAATTGTTAACATACGAAGTGTGTTCTTTATCGAAATAACCTGTCAGCTTTTCATTAATTGTAACTATTTCCTTATCTAACTCACTAAAGGGATTTTCATCTTTAATATGTTCATAGCGGTAATCTACAATTTTTGAGAATGCAGAAGATAGGCAATCTCCGTTTGTGACTGTATTTGCAGCAATAGCCTGGAGTTCGATAAGTTGTTTTAGATGAAAGCCCTCCCGTTTTTCATCATTGTTGTTGTAATATGTAAGAGCAAATTTGCAAGTATCAATGAAGGATAAAAAATGGCTGAAAAGTTGTTTTTTATAGTGCTTTTTACTCTCTACAAATTGTGATAATTTCTTTAAAAACAATTCTTCATCGGCAGGTGACCAAACAGCTTTAATAATCACCTCAGAGTTCTTTACTTCACCTAGTGTTATAAATGGTGCAATATTGGTTAATAAATCAGGATCGTCATTATCTATTCCAATTGTTAGAACAAATTTCATCGTCGGGAATTTAATTTTCCCATTTTTTAACTTGCGCGGCGTATAGCTGATGAGCAAGGTTTGCAAATAATCAAAATTAAAATCCGTTGCCCGAAAGTCTGTCTGCTCTAAAAGCCTTCGCAAAACTTCAACAATAGTAGTTTTTCCACTATTGTTTTTTCCTACAATCAAGGTCGTTTTTGGCGCTATATTCAGATATTTTTCTGCCTTATAATCTTTTGAGGCAGCAAACTGGATGGTATTATTTGCATCCCCGAACTTTCGGAAATGTTCTATGGATAATTTTTTTAAATACATATTTCCTCCTAGTTAACCCACAATTCATTTTTATGTACTATGTAGCAAGTCATCACTAATTGACAGAAAGCCAATTATTATCTAAAACAAATACTATTTTCCACTTTATAGTATATTCTTTTTTGGGTTCATCTTCAACATGTAGTGTTGAAACCAGCAAACTAATTAAAGTTTTTGCAAAGAAAAAACGCTCCATCTGATGGGATCTTTTAATCCCTTATCAAATAGAGCGTTCATTCTATCCATAAATTGTATCTTGCAGAAAATACCGAAGATCCTGCACCTTGCCCAGCAGCCAAAAGGCCAGCTTCGGCAGCCCAAAGGGGCTTATGAGAAACGCGATCACCAGCAGGATAAGGCCGTTCTGCGGGGAGTATGTCACCAGGACGGCCACGCCCAGCAGGGCAATCACCGTACTGAGCAGCCCCAGCACCAAGCCGGACACATAGACCAGCCCCACGCAAATCCAGATGGCCAGGGTGAGCAGCAGGATCACCGGCGCAATCACAATCTTCAAAATCAGCTTCAATGCGGTCATTTCATGGCCTCCTCTCGACGATCCAAATACTTCTGGCACAGACGGCGGACCTGTTCCTCGTCGGCCTCGTTTTCTTCCCGGCGTCCCTTTGTCAGCTGAATGGAGGCAAAGGATTCGTACCCGACCAGCAGATGGTCAAATAGTTCCTCCGGGGTCCGGCACACATCACCCTCGCAATAGGGCGGGTCCGGGGGCGAGCCGTTGAAGGACACACAGGCATATCCGTACCGGCTCTTGTAGACTTCCAGCTCCATATCCTGCGCCAGATAGTCCTCGAAAATCTCTAAAACCTTTTCAAAGGTCAACATTGGTATCTCAACTCCTTTGTGAGATGTGAGAACACTTTGCTATCTGCCTTTATTATCCGGCAAGCCCCGTCAAAAGGCAAGGATACAGACAAAAAGAAAAAGCAGAGGGAGGCGCGGCGAAAAGAACGCCGTTCCTCCCTCCGCAGATGGGATATATACCCCTGTCACGATAGATTGGAGAGCTGGGTCAGGATTTCCTTCACGCCCTCCCATAGCTGCTCCTGCCGCTGGGCTATATCTTCCAGGTCAGCGTCGTAGACACGCCCGGTCTCATGCACTCGGCGGGTGAGCTGGTTCAGGTTGTTGCTGCTCCGGCGCAGCAGAGACACCAGCTCCTTCAGCTCCGGCAAGTCCAGCTGCACCACATAACCGTCCAGGGCCATCTTCCGCAGATAGGCTTCTCGGTTCTTCGTCCCAAGTTGGGACATTTTCTGCTCGATCAGCGCCAGCTCCTCCGGGGAGACCCGAAAATTCACCTGGACCTCCCGTTTGCGCTTTGGGGTGCTCACCGTTCCGGCTCCCGTTTCTTATGGCCCGGAGCTTTGGGGGCTGCCTGTTTCGGTTCCTGCTTCAAATGCTCCCGGACAGAAGGCCGGGGCTGGCGCAGTTCCTTGGAGCGGTCCTCGCTGGCCAGAATGGTGGCATAGGTTCCAGGAAGTCCCTTCATACCGGTAAACGACAGACTGCGAAACGGCAGGAGATTCATCAGCCGATCATGGTCTTTGCTCCCGGCACGATTCAGAAACTCCGGGGAAATGCGGGCCATGTAATGGGTCCCGTGGGGGCTGTTCGGCATATCCGGTGCGCGCAGCTCCCGCAAAATCCGTTCTGCCTCTGCCTGGATGTCCTCTGCCGTCAAAGGCTGGCGGCGCAGATGTTCCTCGCGCACCAGATCAATAAACCCGTTCAAAACAGCGGGGTGGCTGTTCAGGGCATACCCACATCGGACGGTATCGGAGTTGTAGTTGGGGATGGTCTTTGCCCATTCCTTGTTGCGGGGCGAGTAGCGCCCATCCCAGTCCTGGAGCTGGACGGTGTTGGCAAGGACCAGCATGACCCGGTCCATGCCGTAGGTCTCGATCACGCCCTTGGCGGCATCGTGACTGAGATACATCCCGTCGAAGTGTTCCCGCACCGCAGCTTCAATGGCCTCCTTGCATCGGAGATTGGCGTTGTTGGAGGCCCGGTACTGCTCCAGCTCCCCATGCTCTTTCGCATAGGCAGCGGAGTGAGGGTAAATGGCGGCTTTCCGCAGCTCCGCCTGGGCCTTGCAAGCATCATCGGCCCGGTTCTCAATGCTGTCCCGGATCACATCCATGTAGCCGGTCTCCAGTTTCTCAAAGTAACGGTACACATCGGCCAGCGGCGTGGGCGAATCCAGCAGCGCCTGGGCCTGGGTGTCGGTCAGCTCCAGTTCCTCCATCGCCATCACGATGTCCTCCCGGACGGTGTATTCGTAGGCGTGGTTCAGGACCTCTGCCGGGGGCTGGCTTTTCAGCCAGTCCCGGTATTTGTCCTGTTCAGCGGCCATCTTCTCATAGAGGGCCGTATTCAGATCGTTGATATTCATGTTATCGCACCTCCTCATGCTGTTTCGGTTTCTTTTCGGGGCTGCGGGGCGGCACTGGACGCTTCAAGCTGTCCAGCACCGAGGGCCGTGCGCTCTTGGCGATCACGGACTCCGGCTGAGAGCGGCCCTTGCCGTCCAGATTCAGAAGCGTGTCCAGCTCCACCAGACGGGCGGACTTTACCCGCAGATCATCCTCATAAGAGAAAGGCTTGCCCACTTCCTCCTTGGCGGCGGCCTGTTGCTGGTACAGATTGTCCAGCTGGGCCTTGGTCGCATCCAGGCGCTGGGGCATTTGAGAGAGCGCATTGTCAATGCGGGTCAGGTTGCCGCGTGGGTCTGTGCCGAGGCTTGCCCGGTGGGTCATCTGGCCTTTCAGCAGGAGCGTATATTCCTGTTTCCAGGCCGAAAACTCTACGGACATAGTGAAGCCCCGGTAGCTGCCGATCTGCACAGGCTCGGAGCCTTTGACCTCCTTACAGGCGTCCAGCAGGGCTGCACCGGCGTTTTCTTTGTCGGTCAGTACATCGCCCCGGATCTCCATCCCGGCAAAGCCATCCTCCGGGTGAGGATGGGCGGCCAGGGTCTCCAGGTCTGCCTCAAACCCCTGGATAAAGCCCTTGTGCTTTTCGATTTCCTCCGGGAAGTATTTCAGCAGCTGGTCCTCCAGACGATACTGCTTGCTCTGGTGGTCGGCTTTCATCAGCTTCAGCTTGGAGACCTCCACATCCAGGTCCATGCGCTCCTTGATACGGGGGTCTCCGGCGCACAGGGCCTTGATCTCGGCAAAGGACAATGCCGTTTCGTCCACATCGTCGCAGCTTCTCACCGGCGATTTGGAAGTCATAATCTGGCTGATGAATTTCTGTTTGTTCTCCACTGTCTGCCACAAATAGGCGTCAAAGGTTCCCTCAGTCACATAGCGGTACACATGGACCAGAGGATTTTGGTTGCCCTGGCGCTCGATACGGCCCTTGCGCTGTGCAAGGTCTCCCGGCCGCCACGGGCAGTCCAGGTCATGGAGCGCCACAAGCCGGTCCTGCACATTGGTGCCAGCGCCCATCTTGGCGGTGCTCCCCAGCAAGACGCGCACCTGGCCGGTGCGGACCTTGGCGAACAGCTCCTTTTTCCTCACTTCGGTGTTGGCCTCATGGATAAAGGCGATCTGATCGGCGGGCATCCCCTGGGCGATGAGCTTTTGCCGGATGTCCTCGTAGATGGTAAAGACCGGCTCTGGCTCTTCCAGCGGCACAACCTGTTCCAGCGCATGGAGCGTGGGGTTGTCCAGCGCCTTGGCTGCCTTTTTGGAAGGGGCCGCCTGGGGCGTGGAAATATCGCAGAACACCAGCTGGGTCAGCTTGTCAGCCTCGCCGTCTCGCCAGATCTGCATGATGTTTGCGACACATTGGTTGACCTTGGTGTCGGGTTCGTCCGGCAGCGCCTGATTGATAATGCGCTGATCCAGGCCCAGCTTGCGGCCATCGCTGGTGATCTTGAGCATATTGTCCTGGGAGGGGTCCACCGTGCCGCTGTGTACCAGGGAAGCACGCTCAGATAGCGCCTTCACCATTTCCTGCTGCTGCTCGGTGGGCTGGGCCACGATGTTGTGGTATTCTACCTCCGGGGTGGGCAGATGAAGCTGATCGGCGGTTTTAATGTCCGCCACCTCTTTGAACAGGTTCATCAGCTCCGGGAGATTGAAAAACTTGGAGAAGCGGGTGCGCGCCCGGTAGCCGGTGCCTTCCGGTGCCAGCTCCAGCGCCGTCGTCGTTTCACCAAAGCGCGACGCCCAGCAGTCAAAGTGGGGCATACTCAGTTCCTGCAAGCGGTCATACTGGAGGTATCTTTGCATGGTGTAAAGTTCATAAGGTAGGAAACGCCACGCCATACTTCCTTTCGTCCGTGGTCTTGGCGTAACCCCCTCCAGAACCGTGCTTACACCTCTCGATGTACACGGCTCGCCATCTTTCATAGTTTAAGTGATTTTGT
>NZ_NFLO01000031.1:0-26618 GCF_002160935.1 Drancourtella sp. An12
ACAGTTGGGTTTTCAAAGCTATCAACATAATAACAGCAGTCAAATCTGTGTCCACAATATAGGATTAAATCTCAAAATACGTACAAAAAGGATTTTACCCGTGTCCTCTTTATAGGGCTCATTTTAGTGGCCACAGACGGTTTGATTGGACAATACTTGCTTTGCAACCGTAGAACCGTCTTGGTTTCTACGGTTGCCTCCATAAAAAATGCTTCCTCAGCCGTACTACCTCCCTGCTTTCTACGGTTATTTTCCAAAAAAATGTTTCCTCAGCCGGACCACCACCCTGATTTCTACGGTTCAAATGCAATACCCTCTTCTTTTAACCGTAATATCTGATTTGGCTTTCTCTCATACGAGTCATGTCCCCTATTTCCAGATGGCAAAAGCAGGGCAGTACCGTTTGCCGCGATACTGCCCTACTATAATCATTAACCTTTTTACGAAACCAGTTCCCACATCTTTATCTTCGCTTCGTCCGCCTGAATTTGAAGTCCGTAGTTTTCCGGATAAAATCTCGTGGAAAAGACATACTCTCCATCATTTACAAACACCTCGCAGGTCGATACATCTGTGAGAATGGTTACATTATTCAGAGTTTCGATTTCCTGATACCGGAGGGTCCGTCCGCCGGACGCATTGTCTTTGGAAGGATTGATAAACCGCATCTCAAATCTGCTGTCCCGATATTCAAGAATCAATTCTTCTCCGAGTACAGCATGGAACTGATTTTCTTTGATTTCCGTAATTCTTGCTTCATAAACAGGTTCTTCTTCCACATAAAGGCCGCCTGTCGCTTCTGCCAGAATCCGTTTCCTTTTTTCCAGTTCTCTGACCGGACGCTGCAGGACTCTTCCGTCTTTCACACAAATTTCTCTTGGAATAGTGAAGCAGTGCTGCCATCCGTCCTCGATAGTCCGGTTTATATATTCCGGACAGTCCGGCATTCCCATCCATCCAATCTGGACTCTCCGGCCATCCTCTGTCTCAAAGCTCTGCGGCGCATAATAATCAAAACCATAATCCCAGAGTACATATTCCGAAAGCGTACACTGCTCTGCAACGTGGCCTTTCACTTCAAAATAACCGGACTGGTAGACATTTTTGTCTTTCCATTTCTCACCTTCCAGTCCCTGTACCGATGCAGAGAGAATCTTCTTTCCATCAATTTCAAAGTAGTCCGGACATTCCCACATGAAGCCAAACGGCTCTTTTGTGGTAATTCTGTTTTTCAATAACCAGTGAATCCGGTCTGAAGATGCAAATAGAAGCGCCTCTCCAACATCATCTTTCCGTCTGGCCCCCTGAATCATGTAGTAGATTCCATTCTCTTTCCAGACTTTCGGGTCCCGGACATGTTTGGTCACATCTTCCGGATAATCTTCATTTGTCATCAAAAGCTGCTTTCGTCCAAATTGGAAGCCATCCTCGCTCTCCACGAGTATGGTGTTGGCTTCCCTTCCTTCCGTCACATAATCAAAGTCGCCGTCCAGCTTGACATTTCCGGTATAGTAAAAAGAAATTCTGCCATCTTCTGTCAACGCACAGCCGGAATAAACACCATGGCAGTCGAACGGCTGATCCGGGTAAAGTGCCGCTCCCTGATATTCCCAGTGAAGCATGTCACGGCTTGTGGAATGTCCCCACAGTTTCAGGCCTCCCTCCACGTCAAATGGAGAGTACTGAAAAAAGGCATGATACAGGCCTTGATACTGGCACAGCCCGTTCGGATCGTTCAGCCATCCGGCCGGAGGGGCCAGATGGAATCTTGGCCGGAACCTGTCTGGCTCTCCGGACCGGCTCTCAATCTTCTCAATCATTTTGACCAGTTTTGTAAGATCTTTGGATAATGCATTCATTGAATTCTAAGCTCCTGTTCTGATCGTCATTACTGTCGTTCCCCGGCTGACCTCCTGCGGTTCAGCCTTATCAACCGCCGCAAAGCTGTCGGCATTGGTCAGAATCATCATGGTTGCCGTATCGTATCCGGCCTTTTTGATCTGATCAAGATCCGCTTCGATCAGCAGATCCCCGGCATGTACCTGATCCCCGTCCGCTACTCTTGTCGTAAATCCTTTTCCTTCCATCTTGACTGTATCGATTCCTACATGAATCAAAATCTCTCCTCCGAGGCTGCTTGCAATGCAGACTGCATGTCCCGTTTCATAGATACTGACGATCTGTCCGTCACAAGGTGCCACAATCTGTCCGTCTGACGGGATGACTGCCGCTGTCTTCCCAAGCACTTCCGCCGCAAACGTCGGATCACTGACCTCAGATACCGGAATCAGCGTTCCATTGACCGGGGTATGAAGTTCTTCGCTTCCGGCCGTTGCTGTTGTGTTCGCAGGAATCTCGCCTGCCTCTTTTTCATCCCTGTGTTCTTCCTGCAAAGCCTGCGGCGCATCCGCCTTCACAACTTCCGGCTTCTGATCTTTATTCTGATCCTTATAAAGAACGAAAGAAAGGACAAATGCCACGCCCACTGCGATGACCATCTCGATAATATACTGAACCGGCTGTTCCAGACAAAGCAGGATTCCGAAAATGCCCGTTACACCGGTTCCTTTTGCTCCCAGATGTACGATGGAGGCATAGAGTGCTCCACATCCTCCTCCGATACACCCTGCGATAAACGGTTTGAAAAACCGGAGGTTGACGCCGAAAATTGCCGGCTCCGTGATTCCCATAAACGCACTCAATGACGAAGGAAGGGCAAGTGATTTCACCTTTTTATCTCTGGATTTGATTCCCACTGCCAGCGCCGCCGCACCCTGTGCAATGTTTGCCGCACTTGCAAGAGGAAGCCAGTAGGTCACTCCGTACTGTGCAATCTGTCCAAGGTCAATGGCCGTGTACATCTGGTGGATGCCTGTTACAACCGTTGGAGCATAAAGTCCGCCCATGATAAGGCTTCCGATCCCAAGCGGCAGGGTAAGCAGCCACTGAATCGCACTCAGAACCGCATTTTCCGCCCATACGAAAACCGGACCGATAACCGCAAGTGTAAGGTATCCTGTCACAAACACGCTGACCAGAGGGGTAACAAAAAGATCCAGGACCTCAGGCACGACTTTGTGAAGTTTCTTTTCCAGTACTGATAACAGCCATACTGCAATGACAACCGGAATAACATGTCCCTGATAACCGACCATGTCAATGTCATACAGTCCGAAAAAGACGGACTGAGTAGCCTGCACACCTTCTGTCGCTACGGTGTAGGCATTCTGAAGACTCGGATTGATCATAATCATACCGATGACTGCTCCCAGATACGGGTTGGCACCGAATGCTTTTGCTGCCGAAAACGCGATGAGGATCTGTAAGAATGTATATGCCGTATTGCTGAAGATATTGGCAAATACATAGAAGGACCCGCTCGTATCAATGTTGATAAATCCATTGGAATTCATAAAGTCCAGAGAGTTCATGATTCCCATAAGGAATCCGCTTGCCACAATGGCCGGAATGATCGGAACGAAAATGTCCCCCAGAAGCTTGATTGCCCTCATAAATATATTCTGCTTCTGTACCGCGGCCTCCTTGGCCTCTGCCTTGGAACTGGCCGTCACTCCGGAAACCGCAATGAATTCGTCAAAGACCTTATTGACCGTCCCTGTTCCAAGGATGATCTGAAGCTGTCCGGATGCCTCAAATACGCCCTTTACGCCGTCTACGTTTTCCAGGGCTGTTTTATCCGCTCTGGAATTGTCTGCAATGACAAGGCGAAGCCTTGTTGCGCAGTGTGCGGCAGAAACAATATTTTTGCTTCCGCCCACATGCTCCAGGATTTCTTCTGCTGTTTTTCTGTAATCCATGTTTCTCCTCCTTCATTTTATGTAATCGATTTCATATCCTGCATAAATAATAACGAAAAAAGTGCCACTTGTAAATATGGCACTTTTACTGATTTTTCTATTCTGTTTTTGTGAAAATTGATTGCTTATCTGTTTTATCCTCTGTCTAATGTTCCATGATCTGGTATCCGAGTTTCATCCGGATCGGCACCTGACGTCCTTCTTCAATAATGTCCAACAGCATTTCCGCAGCCTTGATTCCGCTTGTTTTATAGTAAAAATGGACTGTTGTGATTCCCTCGGAAACTGCTTTTAAGAACTGATTGTCCCCAAAACCCGTCACTTTCACCTTTTCTCTTCTTTCCTTTTTGCACTCTTTCAAAGCTTCCATCGCTCCCGCCGCGATTGTATCTGTCGCGCATGATATGATATCGATATCACTATTTTTCTCTAAAATCGCTTTTGCCTGACGGTACCCGGACTCAACAGAAAACTCCGAAAGCCCGTACAGTTCTTCCGGAAGAACAATTCCCGCCTCCAGAAGTCCGGCCCGGAATCCGTCTTCTCTTTCCTGCCCGACAGCCCGGTCATCTCTTGTCACTCCGATATAGGCAATTTTTTTCTTTTCTTTTCCGGCAATCCTCCCTGCCAGATCTTTCGCTGCGCCATAATCATCATGATACACACAGTTTGCTTTATCCGTATACTGTCCCAGCACTACGATGGGAACCTTGCTCTGCTCAAAAAATTTCTCGTGCTTTTTGGAGATGACCGTTCCGATCAGAATAATCCCGTCTACCGGATAGTTCTCAAACAGCCGCATATATTCCAGTTCTTTTTCCGACCGGTTGTTGGTAACAGTAAGCAGCATCTGAAACTGCTTTTCCGCCAGCACCTCTCCGATCCCGTCCGCCACTCTTGCAATAGACTCAGAACTGAGCTTTGGTGCTACGACACCGATCAGCCTTGCTTTTTTCGTCCTCAGAATCCTCGCCTGGGCCGACGGATGATATCCGGTCTTCTCAATAGCCTCCCGTATCCGTTCTTTTTTCTCTTCACTTACATATCCACCATTCAGATATCTGGAAACAGCCGCACTTGACACCTGCGCGAGCTGTGCGATTTCTTTGATTGTCATATCAAACTTTTCCTCCTTTGCCTGCATTCTCTGCATCCACATCTTCATTCAACAGTGTGAAATGATTTTTGCGAAACGTCAGAACTCCTTCCTTCTTCAGCTTTCCAAGCACCGCTGAAAGGGCACTTCGGTCCGCCGCAAGATAATCCGCAAGCCCCTGCCGGTCAAACGGGATCTCAAAACTTCTGCTCCCCTGTCTCGCCGCCTGTCCGCCAAGATATGACAACACTTTCTCACGAAGTGTTCTTCTGGAAAGATGGGCGACCCTCCCTGCAAGAAACAGATTTTTCTTCGCCAGGATCTGCATCATATTTTCCACAAGGATCTGCTGCGCCCTTCCTGTCCCGCTTCGCCTCATCATCCGTCCAAAATGAATCCACAGTACTTCCGTATCTCTGGCTGCCTCCACCGTAACAAGAGACGGCTCACCTGCCGCCGCAAAGGCCTCCGCAAAAATCTCTCCCGGCATTCCCTGCGCAAGCAGTGTAGTACTTCCGCTGAACTCTTCTCTCAATATATGAATACATCCTTCCAGCACGATACCGAATTCACCCGGAACCATTCCCGCATGAAGCAGGACTTCCCCTTTCCGGTAATATTTCTTTATAGCCCGGATCTCCTCTACAAGCCCCCGGATTTCCATATCGGTCATGCCCGAAAACAACGGGCATTCTGCTATAATTTGTATTTGATCCATAATTCTCCTTCGTTGTAATTACAACCGACTCTTTTTCCTGAGTGTACTATCCTATACTCAGGAAGTCAAGCCGTTTCCTGTAAACAAAATGAACAAGGAGGAATATGATGATCAGAAAAATAATCAAAATCAACGAAGAACTCTGCAATGGCTGCGGCCTCTGTGCCCAGGCGTGCCACGAGGGCGCAATTGAAATGATAGATGGAAAAGCAAAACTGGTGCATGAACATTACTGCGACGGTCTTGGAGACTGTCTGCCTGCATGCCCTGCCAATGCAATTACATTTGAAGAGCGGGAGGCGCCTGCTTATGATGAGGCAGCTGTCAAAGCTGCTCAGGCAGAGAAAGCCGGAAAAGCAGAAACCGAAAAGCCGGCACTTGCCTGCGGATGCCCTGGAAGCATGGCAAAAGCCATTCATCGCAGCGGGGTAGCGCAGACCGCGCCGCAGCCTACCGGCTGTCCGGGACTTCTTTCCCAGTGGCCGGTTCAGATCAAGCTGGTACCGGAACAGGCTCCGTACTATCACAATGCGAATCTTCTGATCGCCGCCGACTGTACCGCTTATGCATATGGAAATTTCCACCAGGATTTCATCCGAAACCACATCACGCTCATCGGATGTCCAAAACTGGACGAAGGCGACTACACGGAGAAACTGACCTCAATTTTAGCAAACAATGAGATCAAAAGCCTTACGATCGCACGGATGCAGGTTCCCTGCTGCGGCGGTCTGGAGCGCGCGGCAGTACAGGCATTGAAAAACAGCGGAAAAATGATTCCCTGGCAGGTCCGGGTCATCACACCGGAAGGACAGATTCTGGACCGCTAGCTTTCTGCCGCTTTTTCCCAAAAGCGCCCCGGTCATTTATATTCTCAAAAAAACAAGGAGGACGTCCGTTGCGTCCTCCTCTTTGCTTATCTTCCCACTATTTTTCTGATCACACAGAGCACAATACCGATCACACTACATCCAAGTATTACTGTGCTGACACGCTCCACCACTGTAAGCGCCAGTCTGGCACCATCCAGAACCTGCGGGCTTGCCGGGATCACCGGTACCACATAACCTGCAGCTGCCGCCAGAATGGCAAACAGAATAAATGCTGTCAGCCCTCGTCCCGTGTCGTAGCTTCTGACACGATTACCGTCCGGCATCTTCTTTCCTCCAAGAAGCCAGAGTGCAGAAATGACACCGTACAGGAGAATGACTCCCGCAATGCCAAGGTAGAGCGCCTGTGCATAATTCCGGTCTGCGGCCACCCGCCAGATCTCGCCAAGCGTACTTCTCTCAACCCAGAATTCCTGCCACAATTCCAGAACAATCACAGCCATCACGACAAAACATCCACATTTCAGCGCAATGGAAATTCCCTTTCCGACTGCTTTTCCTGCTGTCTTTCCGGCTTTTCCTGCCACACGTCCGGCTGCTTTCACCGGGCGGGCCGCTGAGCCTGATTTCTTTTTCTTCTGTCTGTCCTGATCCCGTTGCTCCTGCTCTCGTCTGCCGTCTTTGCGGCTGTCTTTCTGAGGCGCTTTTTTCACCGGTTTTTTACCATTTTTACCGTCTTTTCCTGTACCGGATCCCTGCTGCTGCGGACGTCGCTTTCTTTGCGGATTCTGTCCATCCGTGCTGCGTGCTCCGGTATTTTTCCTTTTCGCTGACGGGTCTTTTGCCGGCTCGGATTTCGGTGTTTCCTCTTTTTTCTCGAGGTTCCAGTTCTCCTCGTCTCTCCAGTCTTCTATCTCAAACGGCTCCTCTTCAGACTTGTCCTGCGCACCGCCTTGTTCCCCGGAGGCTGCATCCGGCCGGCTGTCCAGATCTTCATCATCATCCAGCCACTCCACATCGATCCAGTCATCCTGTCCCTGAGGCTCTTCCCGTCTGATATGATCTTTAATCCGTCCTCCCTTATGTTCCATACAATCAGTCTCCCCTTCCGTAAATCTGATTTCTTCTGTAACACATGTATTTTAACACGGATTCTTTTAGATAAAATGGTTTTCACATTTTTTTAAGAATTTTAAGTAAATCGTAATCTCCTGTCTTTCTCCAGCCTATCCAAGATATGTCTCAAGCAGAAGAAGAGTATTCTTCACTCCATCCACATGGCTTCTCTCGTATCCGTGAGATGCATAAACACCTGCCCCGATCAATCCATGGCGCACATCATATCCGGCTGTCAGTGCAGCATCCGCATCCGATCCGTAATGAGGATAAACATCCACCGCAAAATCGCATCCCGCTTTTTTCGCCGCCTCAATCAGATTAGAAACGACATCATAATTGTAAGGTCCCTTGCTGTCTTTTGCACAGATCGATACCTGATGCTCTTTGCAGGCAAGACCGTCTCCTACACATCCCATATCCACGGAAAGCACTTCTGTCACACCGTCCGGAATGGAAGCGGAACCGCCGTGTCCAACTTCTTCAAACACTGTCATATGAAGATAGATCCTCCTCTTAGGTGTCACCTCATCCTCTTTGATATGCTTTGCGTACCCAAGAAGCATCGCGGTGCTTAATTTGTCATCCAGAAAACGGCTCTTGATATAGCCGCTCTTTGTAATTGTTGTTCTCGGTTCAAAGCAGACAAAATCTCCGGTCATAATTCCCAGCTTCTCCGTCTCCTCTTTGGAAGATGTCTTTTCGTCAACAACAATCTCCATCACATCGTATGTCCGCTTTGTCTCCGCGTATTTACCATTTACGTGAACAGAGGCGTTGCAAAGCTGGCATGTCCCGTCATAGATACGTCCGTCCCGTGTCCGGATGCGGACAGTCTCACCTTCTGCGGAGTTGGCGTCGATTCCTCCCACCGGAGAAATCTCCAGACATCCGTTGCTCTTGATCTGTGAAACCATCGCGCCCAGTGTATCTACATGAGACTCTACAAAGACCGCATTGTCCGCGTCTTCTCCGCCGAGATCCGCAATCACTCCACCTTTTACTGTGCGGTATGCCGGCACTCCCAGTTTCTCAAATTCATTTAAAAGATAATCCGTCACCTCTTTTGTATAGCCTGACGGGCTGTCGATTGCAAGCAGGTTTTTCAGCTGCTCCAGTACGTATTCCATATTCATTGGTCTTTCTCCTTTCTCATACCTTCTGTTTCTCTTTGTATGATCCATTATAGCATCAGACGGGCCTGTTTTGCTACCCATCCATTAAAACGTTTCCCATAATTTACATTTTCTTTTCAAATGCTATAATAAAATAGAACGCAGTGAAATGCTGTGTAATTGATGGATGCGCTTTTACACATCACTGTAGTTTTATCGAAAGGAATGAGTATCATGCATAATCAACTGACTGTTACCCTTTTTAAGCGGTATTTCATTCTCCTGGCCGGTCTTACCATCATGGCTTTCGGGGTGGCATTTTCCATCAAGGCCAGTCTCGGGACATCGCCGATCTCCAGTGTTCCTTATGTCATCAGCCTGTTTTCTCCGTTTACTGTAGGAACCGCTACTATTCTCATGCACTGCGTTTTTATACTGCTCCAGATTTTAATTCTCCGAAGAAAATATCATCTGATTCAGCTGATGCAGCTTCCTGTAGCCTTTCTCTTTGGATATCTCACTGATTTCGCGGTCTGGGCGGTCCGCGGCATACAGTGCCATACATACTGGCAGCAGTGGATTGTCTGTCTGGCGGGTATCTTTCTGGTAGCCGTCGGGGTCAGCCTGGAGGTCAAGGCCGGTGTAGTCGTTCTCGCCGGAGAAGGAGTAGTCCTTGCCATCTGCCAGGTTCTTCCGGTCAAATTCGGTTATATGAAGGTGGGATTTGATGTGACATTAGTACTGACTGCCTGCATCCTTTCGCTCGTGTTTACTCAAAGCCTTCAGGGTGTCAGGGAAGGAACCGTTGCCGCTGCCCTTCTGGTCGGACTGATTGCAAAACGTCTGGGAAAAATATGGGAGAGATTTCCGCTGGAAGAAGCATAAAAACTGCTTTGGCAGCATACTTTCTGTTGACACTTTCACAAATCTCCGATATCTTAATTATTAGTGAGTTATTTCTATATTGAACATGGAATGAGGTTATGAAAACAAATGGAAAAACGGACAAAATTCATCATTAACTTTTTGTACTTCGCAATTATTATTGCCCTCGCCTTTTTTGTGCTGAGGTTCGCGCTGTCCTTTCTTTTCCCGTTTGTCGCGGCGCTTTTTATTGCCTATATATTGAGACGCCCTATTCAGTTTATTACCACAAAAACACAGCTTCCCCGGAAGCTGTCAGCCATTCTTGTGGTTCTGGTATTTTATGTGACAATCGGTACACTTTTAGTGCTTGGAAGCATCCGGGCTTTTTCTTATGTAAGCGACCTGATACAAAGGCTTCCGCAGATTTATCTCCGGTATGTAAATCCGGTCCTGATTGATCTTTTCGATCAGCTGGAACACGCGATCCAGCAGGCGGATCCTTCTATTCTGGATACCGTAGATTATTTGTGGAACCAGCTTATGCAGTCTCTTCGTGGAATTGTATCGAATCTTTCTCTTACCAGTATGGAGGCAATTTCCAATATTGCGTCCTCCCTTCCGATGCTTTTCATCCGGCTGGTTTTAATGATCATCTCTACCTTCTTTATTGCTATGGATTACGAAGCCTTATCCGCTTTCTGCATGCGCCAGTTAAGCGACAAAGCCCAGAACGTGGTCCGGCAGATCAAGCAGTATGTGGTCGGTACATTATTTGTCTGCATCCGCTCCTACGCACTGATCATGAGCATCACATTTGTAGAGCTGGCTGTCGGCCTGACTTTGATCGGCATCAGAAATTCAGTTCTGATCGCTTTGTGCATTGCAGTTTTTGATATTCTTCCGGTTCTCGGTACCGGCGGTATCATGATTCCATGGGCTGTTATTTCTGCAATCCTCGGAGATTTTCCGGGAGCGATCAAGCTTGCGCTGCTCTATGTATTCATCACTGTCGTGCGCAACATTATTGAGCCAAAAATCGTAGGCGGACAGATCGGACTTCATCCGGTTATTACACTTGTCAGCATGTTCGCCGGTGTCCAGCTGTTCGGTGTAGTCGGTCTGTTTGGTTTTCCGATCGGGCTGTCACTGCTTTCCTATCTGAACCGCACCGGCACAATCCATCTCTTCAAGATGGGTTCAAAAGAATCGGACGAGAATACCAATAGCTGACGCTATCTATATAAAAAGCAGGAATTCCTGGATAAATGGGATTCCTGTTTTTTTATGGGGAAATCATCCGGAGCCGGAATATGAAGTTTCCTTCATATATCTGTTGACATTTTCATATTCTTCTGATAACATGAAGTTAACTTCACAAGAAGCTGACTTCACATTGATGAGAGGGTACACATGAAAACAAGAGTAAAAGAATTAAGAACAGCAGCAAAAATGACACAGCAGCAGCTGGCTGATCTGGTTCACGTTTCATCGAGGACGATCATTTCCATCGAGAAGGAGCAGTACAGTCCGTCCCTGATGCTGGCCTACCGGATGGCCCTGATATTCGGCGTCACCGTTGAGGACTTATGCTGTCTGAAAGAGAATAAAGAAAAGGAGGATAAACAGTATGAAGATTTATAACAAGAATAATTTTTTCCTTGGATTGTTTTTTTGCCTGCTTGGCATTGCGATGCTGATTGCAAGCATCTGGAAAGGCTTCGATATCAAGGGAAGCCTGATCATGGTTTTATGTCTGTTCTTCGGGATTGGGATTCTAATCCGCAGTTTATCCGCCGGTCTGTCCCGTGAAGATAAAATCAGCAAACTTGACGAAAGAAATCTCCTCGTAAAGATCAAATCCCGAAGTACTGCATTTTTATGGTCGGAAGGCATCTGCTTTCTCTGCCTGCTTGCATGTATGCTGGGGCATTCTGTCATCGGAGAAGTATTATCGGTACCTATGACACTTGCGTTTGGCATCATGTTAGCCGCCATGATGCTTCTGGAACTTATTACCGTAATTTATTATAATAGGAAAATCTAGAATACCTGTTTATATTTTATCTATTTCTTCTTTTCACAGAAAACGATATAATAGTTATATCATTTCAACTTTTTTAACGGAGGAACATGTTATGACGGAAAAAGAAAAAATGCTTGCCGGACAGCTTTATGACTGCGGCGATGAAGAGCTTTTGACACAATGGCATAAAGCAAAGGACCTGGCCAGGGACTATAACCGGACAGATTCCGCAAATGCACAGGAAAAGAACGCATTTTAAATGAATTACTTGGCGGAAAAGGGAAAAATCTCTGGATTACCGCTCCTTTCTATGTCGATTATGGTAACAATATTTATTTTGGCAATAATTGTGAAGTAAACATGAATTGTACTTTTTTGGACGATAATATTATTCGGATCGGCAATAATGCGCTGATCGCCCCAAATGTTCAAATTTACACAGCATTTCATCCAACCAACGCTTCCGACCGTTTCGGTTCACCGAAAGAAGATGGCTCCTTTGAATTCTGCAAAACACAGACCGCGCCTGTCGTAATCGGTGACAACGTATGGATAGGCGGAGGCGCAATTATTATGCCTGGCGTCACGATTGGTGATAACGTTGTTATCGGTGCAGGCAGTATTGTCACAAAGGACATTCCAAGCAACACGATTGCTTACGGAAATCCTTGCCGGGTAAGACGGGAAAATAAATAGATTTAGTAAAAAAGATTTGAAGTTGATAAAGAATTGGAGACTCTCCGTCTATTGCGGCTATTCCAGCTTTAATAGACGGATTTTTGATAAATCCTTGACTGTAAGCCTTGTTTACAGCTTATTATTAAGTAAACTAGAGTTGCTTGAAAGGGGATGCATAACATGACTATGAAAGATGTAGAAGAACGAACAGGTCTATCCCGTTCTAATATCCGTTTTTATGAAAAAGAAAAACTCATTGAGCCTTCAAGAAATGAAAGTAATATTAAAAAGTCAGATTATTGATTTGAACAGAGTGAAATTCATGTGCGAAAAAATGTTGTATGAAGAAAATATTAGTTATGAACGTTAGAGCAGTTCAACCGTATCATTGGAGCGCAGGATATAACGTATTGCTATTGTGCGGACATCTGTGTATAATAAAGAAAAAGATATGAACGAGAAAGGAGCATTGTGTTATTATGGCAAAGTCAGCAAATTTATATGCAAGAATAGAACCTGAAGTCAAAGAGCAGGCCGAAAAAATCCTCTCCACACTTGGTATTCCTGCTTCTAACGCTATCAATATGTTTTATAAACAGATTATCTTACATCGGGGACTTCCTTTTGAAGTGAAAATCCCAGACAGAACGCCCACAGATATAAGTATGCTGGGAACAGAAGAACTGCATGCAGAGTTGGAGAAAGGATATGTGGATATGAAAGCAGGTCGAACCAAAGATGCAAAGACAGTTTTTGCTGATATTCGCAAAGATTATAGCTTATGATTTTTAACGTAGTCACATCAATACAGGCTGAGGAAGATCTGCGAGGGATATTTGAGTATATCACTTTTGAACTTTTGTCACCAGAAAATGCCGAAAAGCAACTGGAACGTCTGGAAAAGCAGATATTAAGTTTAGATGAAATGCCGGAACGCTTTCCGAGATATGGAAAAGAACCGTGGCATAGCCGAGGTTTACGTTTTGTTGCGGTAGATAACTATATCGTGTTTTATCTTCCGGATGTGGAAGAACAGGTGGTAACAATTCTTCGTGTCATGTACAGCGGACGCAACATTGAAGAACAGTTAAGCGTCTATATAAAGCAATAAGCAATTCATACAAAGCGGTTTCTCCTTTGGAGATCAACCGCTTTTTCTATACTCAAATTCAAAAGTGGAAAATGTTTGCAAACACCAATTTTACAAGATTTGCAAAAAAATTTCAAAAAATTAGCACTCACCTCTTGACAGTGCTAATATCAAGTGCTATATTGCACATAGAACAAAGGGAACAGATAGAAAAGAGCCGGAAAGCTCAGGTACCTGCCCCGAAATACCACTCCCCCAGCGGGGGTGATTACATAAATATTTTGTCAATTGAAAGGAGAAATGACTTATGATGATGCCTAGTATTTTTGGAGAGAACTTATTTGATGACTGGATGGATTTCCCATTTGATGATGATTTCTTTAGAAGAACACCTTCTTACAGCAAGAAGAGTTCTACATCAGTAATGAGGACGGATATCAGGGACACAGATGATTCCTATGAACTGGATGTCGATCTTCCTGGATACAAGAAAGACGAAATCAATGTTCAGCTGAAAGAAGGATATCTGACCATCTCCGCTTCGAAGAATACAGAGAACGACGAGAAAGATAAGAAGGGCAACTACATCCGCCGTGAACGTTATAACGGCACCATGAGCCGGAGCTTCTATGTAGGCAATGCTATTCACCAGGATGATATTCGTGCAAAATATGCCGATGGTATCCTGAAGATCTCCGTTCCAAAGAAAACGAAAAAGGAAGTTGAGCAGGCAAATTACATCTCCATCGAAGGTTAATATAAAAAGAGAGCCGGCGGCAGTCAAACATCAGTGACTGCCGCCGGTTTTTTATTGTCTTTCCTCTTCTTTATGATCCAGGCTGATACAGACTGCCCCCATCTGCGCCGCCTCTTTGCTGTCATGTGTAACAAAGATCACCGTCTTTCCGGTACACATTTCTTTCGTATAGTCCATAACCTGTTTTTTTGTCTCTTCATCCAGACCTTTGAAAGGTTCATCCAGAAACAGGATATCCCAGTCGCAGCAAAGTGCCCGTAAAAGCGCAACCCGCCGTCGCATACCGCCGGAAAGTTCCCGGACAGGCTGATCCTCGCACCCGGACAGTCCGGCCGCCGTCATTGCTTCCCGGATCTGACGCACCTCCTCCCGGTCCCGGCCCCACGGCTTTTTCTGCCGCACCAGCCGGATATTTGCGGAGGCGCTTAAATTCTCACAGAGCCGGTCCTCCTGAAAGACCATGCTCTTTTTCATTTCTTCCATTCCTTCGATACTTCCCGAATCCGCCTCTTCCAGTCCGGCCAGAATCCGAAGAAGCGTCGTTTTTCCCGCACCGGACGGTGCCATAACACATGTAGTCTTCCCTTTTTCGAACTCCGCCGAGAAACCGGCGAGCACCATATGCGTACCATAGGACTTAAAAAGACGGGAAATCTTGATTTTTCCATTATCCATCTCAGCTCATCCTTTCCAAATGACTGACAATCCGGTCTACCGCCGCCAGAAATAGTTTCTCAAATACAAGGCTGATCAGCACAATCACCACCGTCCACGCAAACAGATCCGGCGTGTTCAGATAGACTTTGGCATTGTACAGATTTTCTCCGATAGAGCCGTCCGGAATTCCAATCACTTCCGCCGCCACCCCTGCCTTCCAGCAAAGTCCAAGAGCCACCGAACACCCTGACCGGAAAAACGGAAGGACCTGCGAAACATAGACATAACGGATCTGTACTGCCTTCGGTACTTCAAATACCTGCACCATCTCCAGAAGTTTCGAATCCGTACTAAGGATCCCATCCAGTACATTCGTGTAAAGAATCGGAAATACCATCAGAAAGGAAATCACGATGGAAAGATTCCGGGAGGGCACCCAGATCAGCACAAGGATGACAAAGGACGCGACCGGAACCGCCTTGATCGCCAGCACCGCAGGCGCAAGAAGCTCTCGAATACGCCTGAACCGGGCAGAAAGTCCTGCCGCCAGAATCCCCGCTGCCATGGCAATAAGAAAGCCGCCCAGAATCCGTACCAGGGAAAATCCGATGGACTGCCAGAATTCAGTTTCCCTTACAAGCTCTGTCAGCCTCCTGAAAACAACAACAGGAGATACCAGCAGTATCTCCTGTCCGATCCAAGTGCTGACTGCCTGCCACACAAGCAGCCAGACTGCCACAGCCCATAATCTGATTGTTCTTTTTTTCTTCTTATTCGCTGTAGTAGAAATCATCTTCCGGCAACGCTCCTCCTATTGACTGCGCATTGGCATCCAAAAGCACCTGCAGATATCCGGAAAGCTGTTCTTTCATCTCATCCCCGGTAATGCAGACAATGTTGCACTCCGGAAGCGCTTTTTTCGCCACTTCTTCCGTCACAATTTCATACTGTCCAACCAGCTTCGCCGCATCATCCGTATTTTCGTTTACATAGTCAACGGACTCTTTGTAGTGATCGAGGAAATTCGCCACTGCTTCCGGATTCTCTTTTACGAACTCGCTTCTTGCTACAACCACTCCTGTCAGAAGCGCGCTCTTCTCCTCTTTATTCTCCTGAATCTTATCCCATTCCTCTGTCAGATCCAGCGCAACGCGGATATTTGGATTCTTTGTCTGCGCTGTCGTCACAAACGGCTGCGGGAGCATTGCGATTCCGCTCGGATCATTTGCCAGTGCCGCCACACATTCCGAGTGCTCGCTCTTCCACTCAATCGTCACATCTGCTGCCGGATCGATTCCGTTTTCCGTCAGAATATAATTCAGCGCATATTCCGGAGTAGACCCTTTTCCGCTTGCATAGATCGTCTTTCCCTTCAGATCTGCTGCTGACTGTACTGTCTCTCCGTTCTCAACGATATAGAGAACACCAAGTGTATTAACTGCCAGAACCTGTACCTGACCTTTTGTATTGTTGTACAGTACGGATGCCAGGTTGGCCGGTACCGCCGCGATGTCAAGCTCTCCCTGCACCAGCTTCGGTGTCACTTCGTCTGCGGATGCCGCAATCTGGAAGTTGTAATTTTCATCATCCACTTCGCTCTTGTCCACATCATCCATGAACTTCACCATTCCCATGGCGGTCGGTCCCTTCAGTGCCGCGATATTGACATCCACCGGCTCTGCGGTCTGTTCCTGCTTTGCAGAATTTTCTTCACTTTGCTTACTGCCTTCATCCGTACTCTGAGAGCCGCATCCTGCGAGGGACGCCGCAGCCAGTACCAGGACAAGCAGCCATGAACATAACTTTTTCATAATAAGCTCCTTTCTTTCTGTCAGATAATATTATGATAAATCAATTCTTTACTCCAGGCAAGCCTGTTTTGTTTTTTGCACAATTTCCTGGCTGTCACGGAAACAAAAAGCCAGGTTCCCCTGGCCGCCTATGTGCATACAATGATGCACATGGCGGCACCGGGAACCCGGCAGCTGAATCTTATACATATTCAAAATCATCCGGCCCTTTGAACCAGGTATTTCTTCCAAGGTGAAGAAGGAATGCCAGCACGGCAATAATCAGATATCCGATCGCAAACGGCGAGGTCGGATAAAAGCCCAGCTGTGCACTGTGGATAAATCCAAAGCAGGCAAGCAGAAAACCTACAAGAGCCGTAATCCCTACTTTATGAAGCTGTTTTTCTATGATGAAGACTGTCATGGTTCCAAGCAGAATTCCAATAATGATTGCCCCGGCTTTTACGCCCGGCACACCGTTCCACATCACCCCGGCATCTTTGATCATCTGTGTAACTTCTGCATTGTAGCCGGACGTTCCGTCCGCCAGCACTTCCGTACTGTAACCGGCAAGTCCCACTGCTCCGGTGATCTGCGTATACAAATAGTCCGCAACCGGCGGAACCATGGCCACGGCAATGGCACCATAATGCTTTACCGGACAGTCTTTGAAGGCCTGTGCTACCATAACCACGGCACACCAGAGGAAGGTCACCGCGCACACTGCCGGCGGAACCATATTGCTTAAAAAGGTAAACAGTCCGAAGATTCCTGCCGCTCCGAGTACAAGACCGGAAACAAGTGAATATCCGATTCCGGCATGAGATTTCTTCAGTCCGGCATGTCCAAGCCATACCGTGTTCGGAATGACCCCTCCGCAGACTGCGGAAAGCATGGTACAGATTCCGTCCGCAAACTGTGTCTCCCGCACATCGTAATTGTCCCCGGCAGCATTTGCACCTTCTACATTGTCCATCGTCTCGATGAAATTATAAATTTCCACTGGAATCACAATGGTCAGGTACGGAAGTACCACAGAAAATCCATTAATCAGATGCTGCACACTGTTGACCGGATTCGGAATGTAAAATCCGATCCCGCTGAAATCAACGGTTGTCCGTCCAAGGCAAAATGCATATACGATTCCACCTACAATGGCCACCACCAGCGGCGGAATCTTCTTCGGGAACAGATAGCCTCCAAAAATGCCCACGAACGCGACAAGCAGGATCGGAAGTCCTACAAGCGGATCTCCAAACACATCAAATACTCCCTGCGTCGCCATCCAGATAAATCCAATCCCGGAAACCGTTCCGAGAAGTGCTGCTCTTGGGAGTTTTCTCTTCATCCACGGACCGATAAATCCACCAAGAGCTTCCACTCCACCTCCAATGAAACATGCTGCTACCGCTGCCGACCATGCGAGTTCCGGATCATTGAGCGCATAGTGAAGCGGCATGATCACTCCGTACAGCATAACGAACATGGCAGGTGTAGAAACACCGGATGGCAAAGCCGTTACGTCTGCCCGTCCTTCTTTTTTAGAAAGCCGCCGTCCCATAAACGCATAATAAATGCCGCTCAGCATCAGACCTACAGACATACCCGGTATAACGGATCCGTATACAATCTCATCCGGCCATTCCAGGACGCCGGAAAGAGTTGTGATAACAATCAAATAGTTTACAATGTTATTTGTAATGGAATAGGTCATTCCACCAATGTCGCCACGTTGAAACCATGGCACAAGTGTTTTCTCTTTATTCATTTTTTCTCTCTCTTCTTTTTAAGTATTATGCTTCTGTCGAAATAAAGGAGAAGGTTGTCACATCAAACAGTCCCATATCGGTCAGTTTCACCTCCGGAATCACCGCAAGGGACATGAAGCACAGTGTCATAACCGGCTCTACCTCTCCGCTGATTCCAAGCTCTGAATAAGCCTTCTCATGAATGTCGGTCAGCTTTTGGTCTACCCACTCACCGCTCTGATCGCTCATCAGCCCTGCAATCGGCATCGGCATGCTCTCGATGACTTTTCCCTCTTTCACAAGAACAATGCCGCCTTCCTGAGCAATCAAACTGTTGACCGCAAATTCCATTTCTTCATCGCTGACTCCGACCACGATGATATTGTGGGAATCGTGAGCCACAGAAAGAGCAACCGCACCTTCCCTGATTCCGTATCCTTTCAAGAATCCACAGGCCACGTTTCCTGTTCCCTGATGCCGTTCCACCACAGCCACTTTCACGATATCTGTTTCCGGGTCCCGGATAAATTCCCCATTTTCATCCAGTCTGATATCCGCTGTTTCCTTTTTCGTCACAACTCCTCCCGGCAGAATACCGATCACGTTGACATGACCGGATTTCAGATGCATTTTGAATTTCTCTTTGGAGAAATCCTTTACAACTACGCTTCCTTTTACGGAAGAAATATCGTGGAACTGAATTTCCGGAAGGTATCTTCCTTCTTCCGCCGTCAGCTCTCCCGCAATCCATACACGGTTGACATGGAAATCGTTCAGATCATCCAGAAGGACAATATCCGCACGGTATCCCGGCGCGATAGCTCCCCTGTCATAGAGGCGGAAACATTCTGCCGCATTCAGTGTCGCCATCCGGATCGCCGTCACCGGATCCAGTCCTTCTTCCACGCAGATCCGGAGATGGTTGTCCAGATGTCCTTCGTGCAAAATGGTCTTTGGCTGGCGGTCATCGGAACAGAGCAGACACCGTCTGCTGTTTTCCGGTGTCACGCCTTTAATCAATGTACGCAGATTATGGCAGGCAGATCCCTGTCTTAACAGGATATACATTCCCCGTTCCAGACGGTCTTCCATTTCCTCTACAGTAGAACACTCATGATCTGCAAGAATTCGCGCTGACGCATAGGCATTGAGTTCTTTTCCCGTAATTCCAGGGCCGTGTCCGTCAATGATCTTTCCTTCTTCTTTGGATGTCATCAGTTTGTCCAGCACGCTTTCGTCCGCCGCAATGACTCCCGGGAAGTTCATGAATTCCCCAAGTCCGAGAATTCCGTCCCTCTTGATCGGCTCTTCCATCTCCGGAGCATTGATGACCGCGCCGGCATGTTCAAACGGAGTAGCCGGAACACAGGATGGAAGTACATACTTGATATCAAGCTTCGTCCCTTTTGCGGCCTCCATCATATAATCCAGCCCTCTGATTCCGCAGACATTGACAATCTCATGCGGATCCGCAATGATCGTTGTTCCCCCGTGAGGAACAAGAAGACGTCCGATCTCTTCCGGACTTACATAAGCAGATTCAATATGAATATGGCTGTCGATAAATCCAGGCGCCGCATACCGGCCCCCGGCATCGATCACTTCTTTTCCCTCATAGTCGCCGATTCCTGCAATCTGGTCTCCGCAGATGGCAATGTTTCCCTCTACTATTTTTCCCGAAAATACATTGACAATTTTGCAGTTCTGAATCACAACATCCGCCGGGATTCTTCCGGCTGCCGTATCAATCAGCTTTTTCAGTTCTTCTTTTTTCATGATCTCTACCTTCTTCTTCTACTTCTATTTCTCAGTAACTTCAAGGACTGGTTCAAATGTAGTAAGCGCCGTATAGTCAACCGGGCCAGCATCCGTGATGGCGTAATCCGGGATCGCTGTAATCGGCAGGAAGAACATGTACATCATCGGGTCCGGCAGATCGGATCCCAGGTTTCTTGCCGCATGGTCGATTTTCTTTTCCCATGCCGCTATTTCTTCCGGTTCCAGATCACTTACGATTCCTCCGACCGGAAGCGGCAGAAATTCCAGAATCTCGCCGTCTGCAACAACAACCTGTCCGCCGCCCTGCTCGATCACATAGTTTGCGGCGATGGACATATCTTCCGCACTGACTCCCATGACAACCAGGTTATTGTCATCCGGTGCCGCAGAGGAAGCCATGGCACCCTTTTTCAGTTTCCATCCGGAGCAGAATGCAAGAGACTTGTTTCCGTTTCTTCCAAATCTTTCGAGGACAGATACCATTGCCACATCCTGTTCCGGATCCGGAAGCACAATGCCGTTTTCCACTTTCAGTACGACATCTCTTCTCTTACGGACGAACGGTCCTTTGACGTCCATAGCCAGTACCTTCGCTTCCCCGTTCTCAATGGAAGTCCGGTATTCAAAATCTTCTTTTGTTGTCTTTTTGCATTTCAGAACCCCTTTTAATACAGAACTTCTCTCCGGCGCCTGCAGCTCATAGCTAAGCTTGTGGTCCTTTGCTACCATTTTGCCATTTGTCATGACTTCTTCTACATTGAAATTGTGAAGATCATCGACAAACAGAATATCCGCGATTCTTCCCGGGCAGATGGAGCCTACCAGATGGTCGATCCGGTATGCTTCCGCGCTGTTGATGGTTGCCATCTGAATCGCTGTCATCGGCTCTACTCCAGCCTTGATTGCCAGACGTACCACGTTGTCAAGATGTCCCTTTTCAAGAATATCCGTTGCGGTCACATCATCCGTACAGAAGCTGACACGGCGCGCAAATGCAGGGTTGACCTCTGTTACCGCCTTGATGTTCTCTTCCAGGAAATGAGTAACCGATGATTCACGGATCAGCATGTGCATTCCTTTTCGCATCTTCTCCACTACCTCTTCATGGGTGTAGCTTTCATGGTCAAGACGTACTCCTCCGCAAAGGTAACCGTTCAGGTCATTGCCCTGTGCCATCGGCGCACATCCGAAAACCGGAAGACGGTTCTTGAAGGCCTCGGCAATTGCCCCTAATGTGTCCTCATCTTCTTCCTGAAGGAACTCTCTTACTGTTTCCCATACTCCAAAGCATTCCGGCCACTTCTGCACTTCCTGATGCACTTCTTTGGTAAAATTAAAAGCAACCGTTGATTCCGGAATCGTATACGGAGTCTTGTACGGCGCACCCCAGAATACTTTCAGCGGGCTCTGTTTCACTTCCGCGAAAATTTCCTTCAGTCCTTCCAGGCCGGATACAGAGATATACTCATCCAGACCGGAAATCATACTTGTCGTTCCTCTTGGCACAACCGCTTTTGCGTAACTTGTAATACTTAGCTTGCTGCATTCACTGTGAATGTGACCGTCAATCATACCCGGCACAAGGTATCTTCCTTTGGCATCGATAATCTGTGTGTCCGGTCCGATGTAGTCTTCCACATCACCGACTGCCGCGATCATATCATTGTACACGGCAATGTCCGCCGGATACACTTCGCTTGACATGACGTTGACAAGCTGTCCGCCCCGGATCACCTTGTGTGCCGGGATCTTTCCGCGTCCTGCGCGGATCATTTCCTTTAAATTTTCCACTGTTCTTTCCATTTTCAAATCCTCCTTGCGTTTCGCTTCCTCTTACGGATGATTCCGTAAAGGGTGTTTTTACTCCCCATACAGCAGGAATGGGAAATAAAAAAGATACATCGGCCAGAGGCTAAACAGGTTTCCCGTCCTGCGAATGTATCTTGAAGAATTTTCAACTATATTTGGTTGTGCCGAAGCTTTCGCTTCCTTTCGTTTTCCATCATAGCATAAGTGAAAACGATTGGAAATATATTAGTATATTATAATTTTGCATGATTATTCATTAGTCATACTTATATATCGGCCTATGATACGAACCCCTCTGCCACTTTCTTCCTTTTATTTTTTGATAGCCACTTTCTCTGTTTTGTATTATAATACTGGGATATGACGCATTTAGAAAGAAAGGAAGCAAAATTCATGCATCGTCTGACAAAACACAAAGAATTACTCGGCACCGTTTCCATTATCATAGCAACTCTCTGTTGGGGATTTTCCGGATGTTCCGGGCAGTATCTGCTGCACGATCTGGCCCTCCCGACACCGGTTGTCCTCTGTATCCGGCAGATCAGCGCCGGGATTATCCTGATTCTGCTGGATCTGATTTTTCGTAAAAAAGATTCCAAAGCACATCCGCATCCTTCCATCTGGCAGTCCAGGGAAGATACGATGACACTGGTCTTTTTCGCGATTTTCGGTATCTGCCTGACACAGTTTACCTTTTTTATGTCGATCTATTATTCCGACTCCGGAACCGCGACGGTGCTTCAGTATCTGTCCACGATCATCATTTTGATCGTCACCTGCATCCGCACCAGAACGCTTCCGAAAAAGACGGAAGCAGCCGCGATCATCGCCGCGGTGGCGGGCACCTTCATCATCAGCACCGGGGGACGGCCGGGGAACCTTGCAATCTCCGGGTACGCCCTGTTTTTCGGTCTGATCTGTGCCTTTTCCTACTCCACTTACACCCTGATTCCGGGAAAAATCGTGCGGACTTACGGCGCCAAATACATCGTGGGGCGCGGAATGCTGATCAGCGGAATCTTTTTCTCCATTTTTGTCCGCCCATGGACCTATTCCATCGACATCACGCCGCAGGTCATCCTCGGATTTTGCGGACTGATCCTGATTGGAACAGCGGCCGGCTCCACCTTCTATCATTTCGGAGCATCTTTGCTGCCTCCGGTGAAGGCCGGAACCCTTGCAAACTTTGATCCGGTCTCCTCCGTGATCCTGACCGCTCTCCTGCTTGGCACCCGGTTTACGGCCGCCGATCTTGTAGGATTTTTCTTTATTATCGGAGCAGTATTTCTTCTGAATATCTATCAGATTAAAAAGTCGTAACATGTCAAAAAAGTTCCGCCTCTCCTCACGGGAAAAGCGGAACTTTTCTATTTGATCGTATGCAGCCTCCTGAACACAGGCTGGAACAGTTTCTGATCCGTTGTCTTGCAGACCAGATAGTAGGTGACGTCCACCTCGGGATCAAGGATCGGAACAATCTTTTTCCCTTCCGGCATTCCATTCTGCCGAATGAGTACATCCGACACAAAGGACGGAAACGATCCTGCTTCCGCCACTTCGGAAAACGCGTCAAACTCATTCATCATCAGGAAATGAACGTGCGGAAGCTTTTCTTTACAGAATTCGTACCAGAAACCAATCTGTGTAAAGAGCAGAATGTTCTGTCCGTCAATATCGGAAAGTACAATTTCATCTTTTTCAGCCAGCGGATGCTGCTCCGGAACAGACAGATACAGTCGTTCCCGGCGAAACGGTACCGCATACAGGCCGTCCTTTTTCGGATCATGGTGCAGAACGACGATCTGATAAGAACCTTTCATCAGCCCCTCCATCAGCTCTTCATCGCTGTTTACAATCTCGGATGAAATCGTCATCCCTCTATACTGCCCTGACAGAAGCGGTACAATATCCGAAACCGGCACCGGCGCGCAGGAGCCAAGGGTGATTGTCCTTCTGCTCTTGTCAAAAAGCCGGACCCTTTCTACCATGTCCCGTTCCTGCTCCAGAATCTTCCGGGCATACTCTGCAGTAAGCCTGCCATTTTCATTTAGTGCAAGCCTGTTTTTCTGACGGTGAAATAGCGGAACTCCCATCAGTTCTTCCAGCTTCTGCATGGAATGACTGAGCGCCGGCTGTGATATATGAAGATATTCCGCTGCAGCCGAAAGCGTTCCATATGTTTCAAACGCTACCAGCTGTTCCAGAAGATAGATTTCAATCATGTAAACATCTCTCCTTTTCACTATTCATTTCAATTATAGCACAATTCGGAACCTGTATTGTACTTTTCTGAAAGGATCCGCTACAATAAAGTCATCAAAAAAAATGGAGATAAAAATCATGGAATATGTTACTTTAAATAATGGAATCAAAATGCCGCTGGAAGGATTTGGTGTATTCCAGGTACCGGACCCGGCACAGTGCAAACAGGCTGTTCTGGATGCTATAAACAGCGGTTATCGTCTGATCGATACGGCAGCTGCCTATATGAATGAAGAAGCTGTCGGCGCAGCAATCAAGGAAAGCGGAGTAGACCGCAGCGAACTTTTCATCACAACCAAGCTCTGGGTACAGGATGCAGACTACGAAAGCGCAAAGAAAGCAATCGAGACTTCTCTTGAAAAACTGGGACTTGATTACCTTGATCTGTACCTGATCCATCAGCCGATGGGTGATTATGTAGGAGCTTACCGTGCAATGGAAGAGGCTTACAAAGAAGGTAAACTTCGTGCTATCGGTGTCTGCAACTTCTATCCGGCACGTCTGGCAGATCTTTGCGAGACAGTCGATGTGATCCCGGCAGTCAACCAGATAGAACTTCACCCATTCTTCCAGCAGGAAGACGCTCTTGCACTGATGAAAGAATACGGCGTACGTCCGGAAGCATGGGGACCATTCGCAGAAGGAAACCACGGCATCTTCACTCATCCGGTTCTTTCTTCTATCGGAGAAAAATACGGAAAGAGCGCAGCTCAGGTTGCTCTCCGCTGGAACGTACAGCGCGGCGTTGTCGTAATTCCAAAATCCGTTCACAAAGACCGTATGGAACAGAACATGAACATCTGGGATTTTGAGCTCAGCGAAGAAGATATGAACGAAATCGCAAAACTGGATATCGGACACAGCGAAATCGTAAACCACGATGATCCGAACTTTGTAAAAATGCTTCATGGCTTAAAAGTACATGAATAAAAAACAGAAACAACATTGAAAAGCCAGGTATTGAAAAGGGAGAGGCCGCAAACCTCTCCCTCTTTGTTATTCGTCGTCCGACAGCGTCAGGACTGCCGTAATACTTCCTTTTCCAAGCACCTGTTTCAATTCTGTCTCTGACAGATTCTGGACCTTTCCAAGCCTCGTAAAATTCCACGTATTCGGTGCATAATAGATAACGAGAAGATTCCCTTCCGAAAGGATCACATCTCCGGCTTCGGTTGTAATCGTTTCGTCGTTCGTCGGAAACTGCATCCCAAAGCTTCCGAACTTTTCCATATGGGCATAATCTTTCATTTCTATTGTAAACGGGCCTTTCTTCAGCAGTTCTTTCACTGCCTCCGCCGAACTGTTCTCGTATAATTTCACCTGAATGGTCGTTCCATTCACTTCCATATTCATCATGATTCCATTCTCCTTTGCAAGCTTTTATTTCTCTTATAAACTGGTCAAAACAGGGTTGTTCAGATAATCGTACACTCGCCTGATCTCACTGATTTTTCGGGTGTCCAGCATGGACGGACAGTTTTTGTCCAGTTCCGCGATCCGCTGCATGTCTTCTGCATCCAGTTCAAAATCCCAGATCTTTCTGTTTTCTTCCATGCGCTCCCTATGAACCGATTTCGGAATGACAATGACGCCCTGCTGCACATTCCAGCGCAGGAGAATCTGAGCCGGTGTCTTCTGATGTTTCGCCGCAATCTCCATCAGCACCGGTTCCTCAAACATTCCCTTCAATCCTTCCGCAAAAGGTGCCCAGGCCTCCGGCTGCACGCCGAGCTCTTCCATCAGCTGCAGATCTTCTGCGCGCTGGTAATGCGGGTGGCGCTCAATCTGATTGACCTGCGGTTTGATTTCCACGTTATAGCAGAAGTCAAGCAGGCGGTCCGGAAGGAAATTGCAGACTCCGATGGCACGAATCCGCCCTGCCCGGTACAACTCTTCCATTGCCCGCCACGATCCGTAATAGTCGCCAAACGGCATATGGATCAAATACAGATCCAGATAGTCAAGCCCCAGCCGCTTCAGGGAATCCTCAAAGGCCTTCATCGTGTTTTCATAGCCCATTTCCTGAATATATGCTTTTGTCGTAATAAAAAGTTCCTCCCGCGGGATGCCGCAGGTTTTGACTGCCCGGCCGACCGCCTCTTCATTCTGATAGGAACTGGCCGTATCAATTAAACGATAACCGGATTCTATCGCATTTCTTATAACCTGCTCACACTCCTGCTCCGGTATCTGGAACACACCAAATCCTTCCATTGGCATGGAAACTCCATTCGACAGTTTCACTGTTTCCGTCATAAAATCCGCCTCCTACATTTTTTATTGATGACAGCAGACCGTCCGCACGGCGGCTGTCTCCTGTTTGATTTCGGTTTGATTTGGTTAAT
The DNA here is from genome assembly GCF_002160935.1 of Drancourtella sp. An12. NCBI lineage: Bacteria > Bacillati > Bacillota > Clostridia > Eubacteriales > Oscillospiraceae > Drancourtella > Drancourtella sp. An12. The sequence continues at coordinate 26,499 of NZ_NFLO01000031.1, forward strand.
TGAAAAATTAATTGCAACATAGGTTGTTGCAGTTAGAATTACAAGGCATATGGGCCATGAAGTTGCAGTTGTAACTTCATGGTTTCTTTTTGCCTTTTTTCCAGTATACTATCCTTGTCC
>NZ_NFLO01000032.1:0-24883 GCF_002160935.1 Drancourtella sp. An12
CACAGTTGGGTTTTCAAAGCTATCAACATAATAACAGCAGTCAAATCTGTGTCCACAATATAGGATTAAATCTCAAAATACGTACAAAAAGGATTTTACCCGTGTCCTCTTTATAGGGCTCATTTTAGGTAAAAAATACGGATGCGGGAGCAATAAATTTGTTTTTAACCGTATCAGCTTCAGCAAAATACGGTTTGGAAGCGAAAAACTTGATTTGTAACCGTAGAGGAATGCTTACAGAGGGGGCAATAGAATGGCCAGAACAGACGAAGAAAAGTACTTTACAATCCTGTAGATATATTGTAAACTCTTGGTTAGTTATTGCTAACCAAGAAAAGACTTGCAGGAGGTACTATGACAATATTAAATCTGTTTATGACTGTTATTTCATTGATACTGCTGATCCTCTGTATTATGGCACCCTTTCGGAAAAGCGGTGCGGTAAGGGGAAAACAGATGCTCCAGGCGGTTTTAAAGCCCCACACGATCTATGGGATTCTCCTTCTTGTGACATCACTTGTCCACGGAATTCTCTCCGAAAACAACCCGGCGATGATGAGCGGAAAGCCGGCATGGCTCTGCCTGCTGATCCTTCTGATTTTCTCGGCGTTCAAAGGCAGGATGAAGAACAGAAACTGGATCAAAATCCACAGAGTACTTTCAGTATTGCTCTGCCTTCTGATTGTGGTACATATTGTACATGCCATTGTAGTATAAAAGCTACGGTTGGAAATGGAAAAGGCGACGGACGAACATTGTACTTACACAGTGCGTATGGTACAATGGATAAAAGAGCAGAAATAAAAGTTGTTCAAGTTTTAGCAACAGATACGACCCTCGAAGCGGCAACTTCGGGGGGTTTCTTTTACGAGAGGGGCTGTTTTTATGTTAAAGAAAACCGTACTTTCCGGGTGTGCAGCAGGAATCTTTCTGGCAGTATTGGCAGGAACAGTTGTGACAGGAGTAAAAAGTCCGATTGAAAGTCAAATTGCACCGGGACTGAAAAAGGAAGCAAAAGCGATGAAGTCCTTTTTTCGCTCGCCTGAATCAGAAACAATGATTGCTGAAATACAGAGAAATCTTACAACATCACATACCGGAGAAGGAAATTCCGTGGAACTCTATGAGGGCCTGGCGTTTGAACCGAAAAAAGCGTATGAAGTTTACACATTAAAAAGTGAACACGTTATTCGTGAATTTGACCAGAATGGTACGTTTAAGGATAATATATCCGAAGAATATGTATTACAGGTACCGCTCAGCAACAGCCAGAATGAACTGGTCGGCCTGACCTTGTTTTATCAGGAGCAGGGAGGTTTTGAATTATTCGCCTATGGAGAAATGGAAGAAAAACAGGAAGTCCTGACAGATATGGAAGAGTTAAACGCACTTGTAAACGGTCAGGAAGAACTGAGAGGGCAGAAAGAAATCAAAGATGCAAAAACAGTTGTTCTGTATCAATATAATACATATGCAATTTATATCGAGACAGCAGACGCAGAATATATGATTCCGATTTCGGCCAACAACGTCATGACACAATTAGAAGAAAACAAACTTTATACAGCAGAAGAATTTATAGATGTGCTGCGACTGACTTCCAGTGAAGATATAAACAGCGAAAACCCGCTAACCTTAAAGGTTGGCGGGTTTCGCTGTTTATAAGTTATCTAAAGGAATGAGAGTAAAGTGCGGCACCTTGAAGTGCCTTACTTTATGAGGGGGGAGATAGTGATTTGTTTATCAACTATCTGATTCTTAGTATAACCAGAAAATGTGTCTAAAATATGTGCAGATCATAAAAGAAAACGAAATTTTCTTAATGGTCTATTAAGATTTTAACGCAAATGGTCGTTTTACCCGGGAAAAACAGGGTGATCAAGCAGATTTTCCGGTATTGTTGAATAAGCTATCAGATTTTTTCATCCGTATATATCCGGATAATCTGCCTGAGAATACTGTGAAGATAAGGAAGATATTCCTCAATCGGAACCGGCTGACTGTAGAGGATGCAGTTATAGCTGGTGGAACCGATAAGTTCGATAATAGTAAAAAGCATCAGTTCCGGGGTATCGCAGTGAACTCCGTATTTCAGCATTGATTCCAAAAAATGCTCATAAAATTTCTGGGAGGTTAAAAATCCTGTATCAGAAACGGTATTCTGAAAAATTCCCCAGGAGAGATTTTTGGCAACAAATTCCATTAATGCGTGCTGGCTGCGGAAACAGTCAATGATATAATCTGTAATAAACAGCAGTTCCTCCTCAAATCCGGAGGCATGAGATGTTTCCAGCGCACGGTGTGCATCATCAAACAGCTGGCCGGCTTTAAAGACGATCAGTTCATTTCTTAGATCATATTTATCCTGAAAATACAGATAAAAAGTCCCTTTTGCAAGTCCCGCCTCCTGAACAATATCAGATATGGTTGTTTTCGAGAATCCTTTCTCTGTAAACAGACGGAAGGCTGTTTTGAGAAGCAGATCCTTTTTCTGCTTTTTATTTTCTTCTACCTTTCCCATGCAGATGTCTCCTTTTTACAATTTGCTATTAGACACATTATGATAGATTTGTCGTGAAAAGTCAATAAAATGACTAAAATTCATTTTTTACACCCAAAATTATTGACTAATAGTCATTTTTGATTATACTTAAGGAATAACGTTTACAAGTGAAAGGAGTTGGTACAGGTGGTGAAAATCGGCAAATGGATTGCCAGGCACAAGGTACTGATTTTAATTCTGGGGATTCTCCTTGTTGTTCCATCGGTGATCGGGATGGCAAAAACACGGGTTAATTATGATTTGCTCAGTTATCTTCCGGAGCATCTGGAAACTGTGAAAGGACAGGATCTTCTGGTTGATGAATACGGCATGGGGGCATTTTCCATGGTTGTGGCGGAGGATATGGAACTGAAAGACGTGCAGAAGCTAAAAGAGACATTTGAAGAGATTCCGCATGTGAAAGATGTACTCTGGTACGATGATATAACGGATATTACAGTTCCGGTGGAAATGCTGCCGGATGATTTGGAGGAGGCATTTTTCCGGGGAGATGCTACAATGCTGCTGGCGCTTTTTGACAATACGACATCCTCGGATGAGGCAATGGATGCAGTGACGCAGATGAGGAAGACCGCGGATAAGCAGTGTTTTATCAGCGGAATGACCGGTGTTGTAACGGATATCAAAAATCTTTGTCTGAAGGAGATGCCGGTCTATGTTGTCATTGCAGTGCTGCTCTGCCTTTTCATTCTGGAACTGACATCGGGATCGTATCTTGTTCCGGTATTGTTTCTGCTGAGTATAGGGCTTGCGATTCTCTACAATATGGGAACAAATATTTTTCTGGGCGAGATTTCCTATATCACTCAGTCGCTGACGGCGATACTGCAGCTTGGGGTGACAATGGACTATTCTATTTTTCTGCTCCACAGCTATGAAGAAAATAAAAAACGTTTTCCGGGTGAGAAAGAACGGGCCATGGGGCATGCGATTGCAAACACGTTCCAGTCGGTCATCGCAAGTTCCGTTACAACAATTGCGGGATTTGCGGCATTGTGCTTCATGACCTTTGCGCTGGGAAGAGATCTTGGAATTGTCATGGGAAAAGGCGTTTTGATGGGCGTATTGTGCTGCGTAACCATTCTCCCGTCGCTGGTACTTGTATTTGATAGAGCAATTGAAAAGACAAGCCACCGGCAGCTGCTGACAAATATGGACCGGATTTCCGGATTTATCACAAAACATTACAAAGTGTGGATCGGGGTATTTCTTATTCTGATTATTCCGGCGGCGTATGGAAACAGCCGTACGGAAATTTATTACAACATCGCTCAGTCCCTGCCGGAGTCTTTGCCAAGCAACATTGCGAATGAAAAACTGGAGAAGGATTTCGATATGGCAAATGTACACATGGTATTGATGGACAAACATATGGACAGCCTGAAAAAACAGGAGATGATGGAAAAGATTGATGAGGTGGACGGCGTGAAGTGGAGTATCAGTATGAATTCCCTGATCGGTCCGGCAGTTCCGGAATCTATGATTCCGTCAGAAGTCAAAGAGATGCTGCAAAGCGAGAACTATGAGCTGGCATTTGTCTGTTCAGAATACGGGGCGGCGACAGAAGCGGTAAACCGGCAGATTGCTCAAATTGACAGGATCGTAAAAGCCTACGACAGCGATGCCATGGTTATCGGGGAAGCTCCTCTGATGAAGGATTTGCAGGACGTGACCGATATCGATTTGAAAATGGTCAATCTGGTGTCTATAGCTGCAATTTTTCTCATTATCATGCTGACCTTTAAATCGATTTCCCTCCCGGTCATTCTTGTTGCGGTGATTGAATCTGCCATTATGGTCAATATGGCGGTTCCTTATTTTCAGGGAGAGAGCCTTCCGTTTGTCGCAAGCATTGTAATCGGTACAATCCAGCTTGGAGCAACTGTGGATTATGCTATTTTGATGACAAGCAGATATCAGAAAGAGAGAAGAAGAGGAAAAAATAAAAAAGAGGCGGTTTCCATCGCGCACCGAATGAGCATGCCGTCGATCGTAAGCAGCGGTCTGAGCTTTTTTGCGGCTACATTCGGTGTGGCGGCATATTCCAATATTGATATGATCAGCTCGATCTGTACGTTGCTGGCAAGAGGTGCATTGATCAGCATGTGTGTAGTAATTCTCATTCTTCCGGCTATGTTTATGATTTTTGACGGTGTAGTATGCAAAACGTCCATCGGATTTCTTGGACAAAAGAAGAATGCGGCAGGTTTTTCGGGAAAGAAAAAAACAGCCTGATTTTAAATGAAGGAAAGGAAATGAATGATGAGCAGAAACAGAAAATGGAAACAGAAAATGGCTGCGTCTCTGGCGGCCGGGATGTCGGTGGTGTTGTCTGCGGTGCCGGTGTGCGCTGCAGGAAGCGAAAATGCAGGAAATAATGCGGTCTGTAAGGAGGAAACGGTTTATGTTAATGCAGATGCTGCGGGAAAGCAGAAATCGGTAACCGTTTCCGAACAGTTGAAAGGGATTCAGAGTACCGGAACAGTCGCTGACGAAAGTATTCTGGACGGGATCAAAAACATCAAAGGGGACGAGAACGTTTCACAAAATGGAAACCGGCTTACATGGCAGGCAAAAGGAGAGGACATCTTTTATCAGGGGACAACAGAACAGGAACTTCCGGTCTCCATGAAAACAGTGTATATCCTGGATGGAAAAGAGATTTCGCCGGAAGAACTGGATGGGAAAAACGGCCATCTGGAAATCCGGATTACATATGAAAATCACGCAAAGCGTACGGTAAGCGTAAAGGGCGGGGAAGAAACAGTATTCAGCCCGATTGTTCTTGTGACAGGACTGATCCTTCCAAATAAAACATGTTCCGATGTCAGAATTGACAACGGGAAAGTTATCAATGACGGGGATAAAAATATCATTCTGGGCGTGGCTATGCCGGGGCTGAAAGAAAGTCTTGGTATGAAAGAAGGAGAGGCGGCGGCAGAAATACTTACGATTCCGGATACGCTGACAATTTCTGCGGATGTGGAAGATTTTTCAATGCCGTCGACTTATACGGTCGGACTGACAGACGTACTGGACGAAATTGATCCTGATAGTTTTGACAGTTTAGATGAACTGTCGGATTCTCTTGCGAAAATGGAAGATGCGGCACTGGAACTGGTGCAGGGCTCAAAAGAGCTGTCCAAAGGAGCTGACACGCTGGGAAGTAGATATGCAGAATTTGATCAGGGGATCGATACGATGCAAAGCGGAATCGATGCTCTGGATGCGGGCGCGGCTTCCCTTGCTGCCGGAATCGCAGAATATACCTCAGGTACGGACACATTAAATGCGGGAATTCAGACGTATTTTGGCGAGAACGGGGAACTGTCCGCTACTATTACAGAGTATAAGAACGGAGTCAATACTCTGCTTGCCGGAATCGAAGAGTATACAGAAGGAGCGGACACTCTGGCAGATGGAGTCAATACCTATGTGGCCGGAGAAGAAAAGCTGGCTGAAGGAGCAAAGCAACTGTCTGCACTTTCCGAAGGCCTGACCAGAATACAGGAGGCCGTCCGGATACTAAGTGAGAGCGCGGACGGAACAGGAAGCGCAGAGGAAGACCTTCTTGCGGCCGCCGGTGAGCTTGCGGACGGAACGGAAACACTCAGTCAGGCGCTGAAGTCAGAGACCGTCCAGAAACTGCTGGAACAGGTTGATGAAATGACGAAGACCGGGCAGGAACTGACTTCAGCCGCCGGCGAACTTGGCAAAGATATTGAAAAGGAGATTGCCGGACCTGCGTCGGAGATTACGGCATCTCTTCAAACACTGGCCGGTCTGCTGAATGAGGTAAACGAAAAAGCTGGTTTGCTGGAGAAAGGATGCAGTGAACAGGTCGCAAAGATCAACCGGACGGTAGAAGAGAATAACCGGAAAATACAGATGGCAAAAAAGGCGGCGGCTGAAGGAGAGGAACAGATTGCCGCGGCTCAGGCCGGGCTTAATCAGCAGATACAGGCACTTCGCGCGGCAGGGCAGGAGGAGGCTGCCGCTCAGATAGAGACAGCCGTGCAAAGCCTGGAGAATGCCCGCACATCCGCACAAAACCTGCAAAATCTTTCCGGATTGGATACAGTAGAAATGCCGGACTTTTCCGGAATTGATACGGAAGAACTGTCCCGGAATGCATCATCGCTGGAATCAGAGATCCGGACAGTTGTGACATCATCCGGCAGGCTTTCTTCCCGGATGACAGGACTGCAGGACGGACTAAAAGAAATGGAAGAGAAGAAGGACGCACTTCCGCAAACATCTATGCAGGAAATTTCACGGCAGGTTGAAATTCTTAACCGCGGAATGCAGGGACTGTACCAGGCAGCAGGGACTCTGTCGGGAGGCCTTTCTGAACTGGGAGAAGCATCGGACGCCTTGCAGAATGGAGCAGCAGGAATTCAGAATCTTCAGCAAGGATTTGAGAGTCTTGGACAATATAATGAAGCATTGAAAAGCGGAGCAGGAAAACTCAAAGACAGCAGTCCGTCGGTACGGAAAGGCGCACAGACCTTACTGGGCGGTACAACACAGCTTTCCAACGGACTGGACACTTTAGGAAGCCGGCTTTCCTCCGGTTCTGCTGCACTTTCTCAAAACAGTCAGGCGCTAAAGGAAGGCGCTGCCACGCTGAAAAGCGGAACGCAGAAACTGGTATCCGGAGGTGCATCTTTGAAAACAGCAAGCGGTCAGGTACAAAGCGGCATTGATACACTGAGCACCGGTGCCAAGACGTTGGCAGATGGAATGAAACAGTTTGAAGAAGAAGGAATTTCCAAACTTCAGGAAGTGACGGATACAGAGTTTAAGGATATTGCTGACCGGTTCAAGGCGCTCACAGGCGAAGAGTGCAGATACGATACTTTTGCCGGAAAACCGGAAGAGATGGAAGGAACTGTGAAATTTGTCATTGAGACAGAAGCAGTACCGGCCAGATAACAGAGAAGGGGAAAATTCATGAAATGTCAAAAGGGGCTATCGGGAAATAGATAGTCCCTTTTGTTTACGCATCCAGACTTGCGAGCGATTCTTATGATTCCTTCAACTCCGGCAGATATGCTGTGATAAATTCTTCCACAGAGGACGCTCTGGCAGCTCCCTTGACCCAGGTCGTAAGAAGATCCAGATCCTGTTCTTCCAGAATTCGTGTGCGTAAATTGTCAGGCACACGGCCAAGATCTTCTAAAATAGAGAGTACATCTTCCGCTTTCCCCTCTGCTTTACTTTCCCGTCTGGTTGCCTGCACGTCATAGTATTCAAAGTGATCAAAAAACATTTTAAAATCCCTCCGTTCAATCTGATCTGTTTGTCTGCTGGTCATAAATCTCCTTTCCGAAGGGAACAAAGACAAACAGACAGACATTGAAATTAATTTTATTGTACCAGTGAATAAAGTGAAATACAATAAACAGCAAGTCCTTTCTATATCTGTTTTCTCTGTTCCCGTCTGTAAAAATGAATCATTGAAAAATGTGGCCGAACGGCCGGAAACCAAAGGACAAAAAGAATGACTGTCCCGATTTGATAAGGAACAGTATATACCCGGAAGAGGGGAAAAGCAAGAAGAAAACGTCTATTCATAGCATATTCCGATAGTTATGACAGAAAAATAAGGCAGAATCAACGAAAAGGTGAACCTTTTTTCAAGTTCAAACCATCTTTATTTAATAGAAGGGTAAAAGATGGGGAACAGTAGGTTCAAGGAGGAATCAGTATGAAGGAAAAAGTGACATTGAAAATACAGGGGACGGAAATCAGGGAGTTTGAGATGTATCTGTATGAAAGAGAAAATGCAGAGGCGACAATCCGGAAATATATCACGGATCTGAAGTGCTTTTTTTCGTTTCTTGGAGGAGATCAGGAAGTGGACAAGCCGCGTCTTCTTTCTTATAAAGAATGGCTTCTCGAGCATTATGCGGTAAACAGCGTGAATTCCATGCTAGCGGCTCTGAATCAGTTTTTGATATTCTGCGGATACTGCGAGCTTAAAATCCGGCGCGTAAAAACACAGAAGAACCTGTTTTTGCAGGAGGAGAAAGAGTTGACCCGGAAAGAATACAAACGCCTGGTGCAGACAGCGAGGGCGGAGGGAAAGGCACAGCTTGCCCTGTGCATCGAAACCATCGCTGTTACCGGAATCCGGGTCAGCGAACTGAAATATTTTACGGTGGAACAGGTGAAAAAGGGCAGAATCGAGGTACACAACAAAGGAAAATACCGGAGAATCTTCCTGACGGGAAGCATCCGTAAAAAACTGCTGATATATGCGGCAGCGCGGAAAATCCGGTCAGGCTGTATTTTTGTGACGAAAAACGGAAAGCCAAAAGACAGGAGCAATCTCTGGAGCGAGATGAAAGCGTTGAAAGAAAAGGCGGGAGTCAGCGGCGAGAAAATCTTTCCGCACAATCTCCGCCACCTGTTTGCAAGAGTCTACTATCAGACAACCAAAGACCTTACAGGACTTGCGGATGTCCTCGGACACAGCAGCCTGAACGTGACAAGAATCTATACCTCCAATACAGGAGAACTCTATCAAAGACAGCTCGATCGCATGACCGTCTTGCAGATTTAAGAGGGAAAAGGGGAAAATAAAAAACACCACATAATATCAATTATGTGGTAATACAAAGTCGGCCTATCTCATCTAGTCACCAGTTTTTAGTTTTCTACCCTATTTTATAGCAAAAAATAGACTGCGTCAATGCAGTGACGGAAGATTTCACAATTTTATGCATCAAAATAACACCCGCCTTTTACATATCATTTGAAAAATCGACGGGACACCGAAAAACAGGACTTCACTTTTTAATGAAGGAAAAGCCATGTACCACATAATTGATATTATGTGGTTGTTTGCGTTCTATGGAATGAGGCAGAGGAAAGATATGGAAAATAGATGCAGTAGCCTGAAACGGGGAGACATCATAATCTCACCCCAGAGGATGAAATTTATAAACCATGGAATTCTGTTTGTAACGGAGGAAGGAAAGTCCGACAGCCTGGATGAAGACCGGATCCTGCTGGCCTGTATTGAGCAGAGCGGGAAGGACGGCACAATCCGGACCCGGCTTCCCGTGGAAGAGGTTACGTCTGATACGGAAGGACGTTTTTTCCTCGGCACGATTTACGGTACACGGTGCGAAATCCAGACGAACCGGATGGGCGCCACGGCGGGGGAACTGCTGATGGAAATTGTCCGGCATTATCCCTGGCTCTGGATCGGGGATCATGAGTGCCTGGACTCCGGGGACAGGAAAAAATGGCAGGAATTACAGAATATGGTGGAACAAATGCGTGCCTGCAGTATTTTGCTTGACTGAGGGGAGATTTGTTTCGATTAAGAAAGAAAAGAAGGGGGAAGGAAATTGAAACTGATGGATCAGGCAATAGAAAAGAAAGCGGAAGCTAAAGGAGGAGACCATGAAAAGTAAAAGAAGGAAGAGAGTCATAGCAAGCGTGCTTTGCATGGTTTTGATGCTGAGCACGGGAATGTCCACGCTTGCGGAAGCAGATGCAGGAACAGTACCTGCAGTGGAAGAGACAACAGCAGCCCAGACGACGGCACAGGAGACGGAAAGCACTTCGACAGATGCGCAGACTGTGGAAACGGAAACACAAACCCAAACGGAGACTAAAACCCAGACGGAAACGAAGCAGACCGAAGAAGCAGCGCAGACACAGCAGGAAGAAACGACAGCCGTTCAGCCAACAGAGGAAGCTTCCGGTGGAGAGACAACACAGACAGAGACAGATCAGACTGCACAGAATACGCAGGATCAGACTACGTCTACGGAAATATCCGGGACAGAAACACAGAATGAGACAGTAGAGACACAGCCGGAAGAGACTGAAACAACAACGCCAGCAGAGGAAACTCAGGAAATGAAGGAAGAGGCAAGTGTTTCTCCTGCATTTTCAGCTTCCATTGAGGCGGAGGATAAAAGCGCAACAGTATATGTTAGTGCAGAAGAAGGAGTTTTCCCAGAAGGAACAACTGTTACAGCTAAAAGAATAGATGGAACTGCAAAAGAGTATGATCAGGTAGAAAAAAGTCTAAATAGTGAAATTGCAAAGAGTAACAAAGATGTTCTAGATTTTGTGGCTTATGATATTACATTCCGCGATGCAGAAGGTAATGAAATTGAGCCGGAAGGAGAAGTTCAGGTTTCTCTGGACTTCCATGATATGGAACTGGGAGGGGCATCGAAAGAAGACAGTACAGTGAGTGTGATCCATGTTAAGGACGATTTCAGTACGGAGACTGTCCAGAGTGATGTCGATCTTACAGGTGAACAGCTTAAGCAGGTAGAGTTTAAAGCGGATGAATTTTCTATTTATGCAGTGACGGCAGGAGGGAAAATACAAGAATATACAAATAGTATTGAAAATCCATATGCGACTATTGAATTCTGGGATAAAGAAAAGGAAGGCGGAAAGCAAGAGATTTCTTTCTCTGAATATAGTGGCAATAGATATCAAAATGATAAGAGATATTTGAATATTCAAATTTATGTGAATGGTGGAATGACAGACGATGAAACGTATGTTCTTGACATGGAAGAAGATGACTATAATGATGTCAATCTCCAAACAACAGTAAAACCGGGAAATGGTTACTATTTACAGAAAGCATGTGAATATAAACCGATTAATAATGAGGTGAGTACGTTTGGCGGAAGTACTACAACGGATTTGTATCAATCTGAAGATAGGAATGAAGTGAATGAATTACGAATTTATCTCACTAAAACGAATCCAAACAAACCGTGTAATCCCAAAAAACTGTTCAATACAAAAACTATTCCTGTTACGCTATATAACTATGATACAGAAGCTTACAATAACAGTGTTGATTTAGACAGTGGGAGCCTGTTAATCAGAAGTGCCTGGGGAAATTATAAAGCAGATGGATACGATATAACTGGTAGCGGAAGTAATGCCCACAATGAATCGTGCGGAGATACGGGTATTTTTTATGGATTGGCGGAAAACAATATGTCTGGGGAGGCCAATACTCCGATCGGAAACAGAAGTATTCAATTTACTAAAGATGCTAAATTTTTTGATAATTCCTTTAGCGATTCGGTAGGCGAGAAATATTCCGATGTTGGTTTTGAATTTTCATATGATGAGACCAAAAAAGAATACAGCTATAACAGTAACTCCCAACATGTGCACTACGATGCTGCTACCAATACTCTAAAACGATATGACTCAACCGGGCCTGGGACATTATCTGACAGTAATACCTTTCAAAGGGATGGTTTCTTCCCATTTACAGATGAAAGCGATAATATGACGGACTATGGTTTCGGTATGAGGATGGATGTGGAATTCTATTTGACTGAGGATGGCACCATTGATGGCAGCACTCCAATGGAATTTAGTTTTTCCGGAGATGATGATGTATGGATTTTCATAGATGGTCAGCTTGCACTGGATCTTGGAGGAATCCATGCACGAAGAGGCGGTACGATTAATTTCAAGGATAGTGCAGTTACTTACGAGAACATTACAAAAAATGGGGATGATAAAGGACAGCCTACTCCGGCTGATGGATGCAATTCCAATAAACCGAATACAGGCTTTTTGAATTCACTGAAAGAAGGTACACATACCCTTACCATGTACTATCTGGAACGAGGTGGAAATGAGTCCAACTGCGAGATCAAGTTTAACCTTCTGGTAGTAAACAGAGAAGGAACATTAACCTTTGATAAGGAAGATGAAAATGGAGATGCGCTTGAGGGGGCGTTATTTGGATTGTATAAATCTGAAGCGGATATCGAAAACGAAAATCCAATCCAGGAAGCCCGGTCAGATGCTAATGGAAACGTGACATTTGATATCAGTAATCTACAGCAAGGTACTACCTATTACCTGAAGGAGATTGCTGCTCCATTTGGATATATCGCTGACAGCGATACCTATAAGGTAATTGTGACAGAGACAGAAAAAGGTACGGATATTATCGTTAAAGGTGAAATTAAGGATGGAAAGAATAATTTAGTCACAACAATTACAAATCAGAAACAGACTACAGGCGGAGGAACAACGGCTGTTACAGTAAAAAAAGAGTGGGGAGAAGAGGTTAAGCCTGATCAGAAGGTTCCTGTAACCGTCACATTAAAAAGCAATAATCAGACTGTTCCTGTAGATATAGCAATAGAGAATCCAGTTACATTGGATGACCCGGATTGGGCTCATACATGGAGCGACTTGCCTGGAAGCATTGAATATACGGTAGAGGAAGCGCCGGTAGCAGGGTTTAGTGCAACAAATGATACAACCTCTTCATATATAATTAATTCAGGTTTTAATAAATATAGTCTTGAAAGTATTAAGGAATTTGAATTAGGCGGTAACGGAATTATTATCGTTAAAAAAGGTAATGGAGCGACTATATGGACCGATAAATATATTTCTGATGAGGATGACCGGAAAAACATTATAGAGGCTCTTAAGAAAAATGACATTGTACAGAAAGGAATAGGTTCTGCACTTAATAACTCAGACTTTGTGACAGGAAACTGCATTATAGAAGGAGAAGGTATATCAATTGGTTACGATACAGATACTGGTAAAGTAACGTTGAAGTCAAATATAAGTAGTGCAAAATCGATTTTCTGGGCAGGAACCTACAATGAAACAAAAACTATTACGATTACAAATAATAAAGTTACCAAGACTGATATTCCAGTAGAAAAAAAATGGGTTGGCTTAGTTGAAAATACTGAAAAACAAAGTGTAGAAATTGGATTATATAATGGTGATACGCAGGTAAGGACAGTCACCCTTACTGGCAATCCTGACTGGAAAGGAGTGTTTGAAAACGTTCCATATTGGAATGAAAATACCGGTGAAAAAATCCGATATACTGTGAAGGAAATTTCAATAGGAGATAAACCTGTGGATAAGACAGACTTTCAGGTTACCGTGACAGAAAATTCAGATGGAAGTTTTACTGTTACGAATGAAAAGCTGGAACCATGGCAAATTCTGAAAGTAAGCGCATCAGATAACAAAACACCATTGAAAGACGCAATCTTTAAGTTGGAGAAAGATGGACCAAACAGCGCCACATACTATGGGAAAACAGGAGAGGATGGAATCGTAGTTTGGTATACCGATAAAGATTGCACGGAAGCAAATAAACTAGAAGAAGCAATCCCAATAGGAAACTACCAGTTAAGTGAAATTCAGGCACCAAGCGGATATACAGTATCAAGTATCACTTGGACAGTTGAGGTAGCATCGGGAGGAGTAACAATCACAGAACAGGATGGTGACAAGCTTGATGGAAAAGAGATAGGCGGAGTACAGACATTTACAATAGCAAATGAAGCCGTTTATTCCCTTCCATCATCCGGTGGCCCAGGTATCTTCTGGTATACGATCAGCGGAGCACTGTTATTAATGGCAGGGACGTTGATTTTATATAACCTTAAAAAGGGGGAGGTGCTGAAAAAGTAGGAGTATAAATAACCATTCAGCATATCCGCCGCAGCAGAAAAGAACGGCAGAATTTTCAAGGCGGAAGCTGAAAAACAACAAAAAGAATCAAAGAAAAGGAGAGAAGTATGAGGAAATTAAGAAAAGTAATGGCCTTGTTATTAACATTGGCTATGGTAATGGGATTGTCACTGACAGCGTTTGCGGCTCAAAAAAATTCGGCTACAATTACGGTAGAGAATGCTGATAATGCAACATTAAGTATGGTACAGGTTATTAAAGCAGATCCAAAAACTGAGACTGGATGGGCTTTTGTAGGAAATGCTGCTACGGCTTATAAGACAGCTTTTGACGTGGAAAATGATCAAGATGCAATATGGATGCTGATTGGTGCAAAAAATAGCGAGATAGAGTTACCGAGAGAGCTTACTCCTGCAAGCGCTGCACAGATTAATCAGGCATTAAATTTGGTAAGTGATGAATTTAAAACTTTTACTAATGGAAGCGCAGTATATGAAGCAGGTGTATATGTAATTAATGCAGTAGAAAAAGACTATACATATAACAAAATGGCTGCTTATGTAGGATTTGGCGAAATTAAAGATGACGAGGGAACGGTTATTAATGGATATCCATCTCTGATAGATGCAGTTTTAGAGGCTAAAAAGTCACCAATTACTATTAAAAAGGATGTTGATGATAACGACGGCTACTATGCAATTGGTCAAATATTAACATATACTTTGGAAACATATGTACCATATGCAAAACCTGATGAAACAAATTTCAAGTTTATGGTTACGGATGATTTGTTTAATGCTCAATATTATTTAACAGGAGAGAAAAGTATTGCTAAGATAGAGTTGGAAGGTGAGACGGAGCCAATAGGTGGTGCCAGCGAATTTGAATTGAGAGATCCGCAAGGAGAGGACTTCTTTACAAAGGGCTTTACGATTGATTTATCCAAATTGATAGATAAGAGTAATAGTAATGCAGGTAAAAAAGTTACGATAACATACACAGTTAAGGTTACTGGTGAATACGGTACGAATGATATATGGAATAATGCTATAGCTCATGTAGGGGACGAGGAAACTGATAGTGAACAAGTTCGGCTTCATACAGGAAATATTATCTTAACAAAATATAACGAAGAGGAAACAGAAAAACTTGCAGGTGCTGGATTTGAAGTACGGAAAAAGTTGAATAATGGTAATTATTCAGAACCATTAAAATTTAAAGAAATCATTAAGGGAATATATCAATACGCGCCTGATGATCCGAATGCAGTCACAGAAATATTTACAGGTGATCAAAATCAGCCAGGTGGAGCTTTAAGCATAGAGAAGGGCGAATTAATCATAACTGGTATTGATGCAGGGGAATATCAATTTATCGAAAAAACAGCCCCTAAGGGATATTCGATTAATAGTACTCCGGTAACGGCAGTTTTAGATGAAGATTCAGATAAGAATTTCCGTGAGAGAGGAATATCAAAAACATATGTTGAATTTGTTTCTATGACTGACACCAAACTCGCTGAGCTTCCAGGAACAGGTGGCATCGGTACAACAATCTTCACCATCGGCGGATGTGTCATCATGATCGCAGCTGCCGGCCTGTACTTCGCAAGCCGCAGAAAACACGGTGAGAACTAAATTTCAGTTTTGATTCCTGACTGCTAGTAGCAGGGAAATCAAACATCTAAAACTTCACTACATACGGCAGAAGCCCGGGAGCGGGGAATTTCATCCCGCCCCGGCAGCCCTGCCGGATACAACTTTTCTTTTATATAAAGAAGAACTCAAATGATAACAAACTACAACAACAAGGAGAGCCCGGATGAAACGAAAACGACTGATTTTGACGATTGCAATGATTCTGTTATTTTTAGCTGGTCTGTCCTTGCTGCTGTATCCTTTTGTGGCAAACCAGTGGAACAATTACCGGCAGCAGAGGCTCATCAGCAGTTATGAGGACACGGTCGCCCGGAAAGAGGAGGCCGGAGAGATTGACTACGATGCTGAGTGGGCGAAAGCGCAGGCTTACAATGAGGCCCTGCTTCCATCCATCCTTCCGGATTCTTTTGCGGTAGCAGAAGCGTCCGATGAACCGGACGAGGAATACATGTCCTGTCTGAATATTACAGGGGACGGCATGATGGGAATGGTGGAGATCCCGAAGATCGATGTGAATCTTCCGATCTACCACACCACATCGGAGGAAGTACTGGAAAAAGCCGCGGGCCATCTGGAGGGAAGTTCCCTTCCGGTCGGCGGGGAGAGTACCCACGCCGTAATCTCGGCCCACAGGGGACTGCCGAGTGCATCCCTGTTCACCGATCTGGACCAGCTGGAGGAAGGAGATCATTTTCTGATCCATGTGCTGGATGACACACTCTGCTATGAGGTGGATCAGATCCTGGTGGTGGAGCCGAAGGAAACTGAAAGCCTTGCGGTAGAAGAAGGAGAAGATCTGGTGACACTGCTCACCTGTACCCCGTACGGGGTCAACAGTGACCGCCTTCTGGTGCGGGGACACCGTGTGCCGTATGTGCCGGAAGAGGTAGAAGATGAACAGGCAAACGCCCTGTTCGGAACCAGTCTTCATACCAATTACCTGCTCTGGGTAGCTGCGGGGCTTGCTGTAACGGCTGCCTTTATCGGATACCTTTCCTACCGGGAACGGAAGAGACAGGGAAAGAAAAGCAGCAGGAAAAGACATCAGGGGAGGGACTAGAGGATGAAGAAAAAGATTCCCGGCATCCTGTTCGGCCTGATGTTCCTCATTGGCTTTGGCATTCTGGTCTACCCTACGGTGGCGGACCAGTGGAATACCTACCGGCAGAACCGTCTTATTTCTTCCTATGAAGATACGGTGGAAGAGATGGAGCCGGAAGATTTTACAAGAGAATGGGAGGCAGCCCGAAGCTTCAACGCCACGATTCCTCAGAATAATATCTACGGAGATGTGTTCGGGGAAGACGGAAAGGAAGCGGAAAATACTGCTTACTGGCAGGTGTTGAATATCGCGGAAGACGGAGTGATGGGATATCTCTCCATCCCGAAAATCGATGTGAAACTGTCAATTTATCACGGTACCTCCGACGAGGTCCTGCAGACGGGCATCGGCCATCTGGACGGGACGGCCCTTCCAATTGGAGGAGAGAGTACCCACAGTGTGCTGGCGGCCCACCGGGGACTGCCAAGTGCAAGGCTCTTTACTGACGTGGATCAGTTACAGGAGGGAGATAAATTTTACATCCATGTGCTGGATGAAGTTCTGGCATATCAGGTGGACCAGATCCTGGATATGGTAGACAAAGACGACCATGAAACACTGGAGGCAGCCCTCCAGACAGAAGAAGGAAAAGACTATGTAACCTTATTTACCTGTACTCCATACGGCGTCAATTCCCACCGGCTGTTAGTCCGGGGCGTGAGAGTGCCGTACAACGGGGAGGAAGATGTGGAACCTACGGCAGCAGAATCCATGCTGCAGTCCATACAGGATTACTATATGTTGTATCTGATTCTGGGTCTTGCGGTGACTTTCCTTGTCATCCTGCTTTTGCGGTTTTTGATGAAACCGAAACGGCAGGGAAAGGAAAAGAAGCAGGAGTAGCCGGATCAGAACGAAGCAAGAAGAGATCAGAGGAGGGTAACGATTGAAGATGAGAAAACGAATCAGACAGGGAGGAGCAGTCATGCTGGCTCTGGCGCTGGCATGGCAGACAGGGCTGGTTTCCCACGTTACGGCGGCGACGGCAGTTGAGACCGGCCGGGAATGTTCAGTGACGGTGGAACTGGATGGAAGCAGTGAAGAACTGAAAAGCTTATCCATTCCGGTGAAGCTGTACAGGGTGGCGGAAGTCAGCGAAAGTGGAAATTATACGATGCTGCCGGGCTATGAAAGCCTGAAGCTTTCTGAGGTGGACAGTGACACGACCGCTCAGGAATGGGAAGAAAAAGCGAAAGCAGCATCCGATCTTGTCAAGGAGCAGACCCCGGAAGCAGATGCAGAGCTTAACGTAACCGGAGGAACCGGGACAGAGGACGGCCTGCCAACGGGCATGTATCTGGTGGAGGCAGAAGAAGTACAGTCGCCGGAATACACTTATACGTTCAGCCCGTTTCTGTTGTCCCTGCCAAACAATTACTATGGATCCGGCGGATCGGATGACTGGGTATATGATGTAACTACCGGATTAAAACCGGATCAGGAAGAGCGGCTGGGAGATCTGGAGATTGAGAAAACGCTGACATCCTACAATGCAACAGTCGGCGGAGCGACCTTTGTCTTTTCCGTGGAAGCGGTAAAAGAGGACGAAGTGGTGTACAGCGATGTGGTTTCCGTGGCATTTGACCGGGCAGGCACCAGACAGATCCTGGTGGAAGACATTCCGGCAGGCTCCGAAGTAACGGTAACCGAGGTCTACAGCGGATCCAGCTATGAGAACACCGGCGCAGCATCACAGACCGTGGAAATCCTGGCGGACGGAACAGCCGGTTCTCCGGTACAGGTTTCCTTTACCAATACATATGACCATGGACTGAACGGCGGCTCCGGCGTAGTAAACCACTTTGATTACACGGAAGCGGAAGGCGCACGGGAGGCCGGACAGAGCGGCTCCGGCACCTGGGAATGGAACCAGCTGCGTGACAACACGGCGGCAGAGGAATAAAGGGGGAGACGAGATGAGAAAAGGATGGAGTAAAAAGACCATAGGTCTGGCTGCCGCGGCCTGTATTCTTGCAGCAGGAGCCACAGCAGGCAGCGCCATGGCATATTTCACCACCTATGCGGAAGCGGAGGGAAGCCAGACATTAAGTCTTGGCATGACCACCACCATTCCGGGTGAGGAAGTATCAGACTGGACGAAGCACATCCGTGTG
The DNA here is from genome assembly GCF_002160935.1 of Drancourtella sp. An12. NCBI lineage: Bacteria > Bacillati > Bacillota > Clostridia > Eubacteriales > Oscillospiraceae > Drancourtella > Drancourtella sp. An12. Next base: position 18,907 of record NZ_NFLO01000032.1, read on the forward strand.
CAGAATACCGGAGACTATTCCTGCTATGTGCGGGTGAAAGTCTTTGCGGGAAGCCAGCTGGAAGGAAGGCTTAGCTTTTCCGATGAAAGCGGAAAATGGACGCCGGGAGCAGATGATTATTATTACTACAGTGACGTTGTAGCACCGGGCGCGTCCTCCGATGAGATGCAGATCAGGATCGACAGCACCGGACTGGCTCAGGATTTTAACGTGATTGTGGTTCAGGAATGTACGCCGGTTCTGTATGATGAGAATGGTAATCCGTATGCTGACTGGAATGCGGTAGCGGATTCCACAGAATCATCCTATACCGAGGCTGACGGGGAGGTGGCTGAATAATGAAAAAGAAAAACAACAAGCACACGTTCCCGATTGTGCCGGCAGCACTGATCGGCGCGTCTGCCCTGCTTTTAATCGGAAGTACGGTTGGAAGCACCCGGGCAGCCCTGACTTATTACAGTGAAAACTACGGTGCCCGGATTCAGGTATCACGAATCGGCGTGACGTTAAAGGAAAACGGAAATGCCATCAGCAGCCGGGATTACACCGAGGACAGCCGGTGGAGCGAGACGAAAGGGACCTTGCTGGAAGGTCTTCTGGAAGAAGGGGAAACCATTCAGCCGGGAAAGGCGTATGACGAGACGTTATCCGTCAGCAACAGCGGGTCTATTGATTCTTTTGTCCGGGTCGTGCTCAAAAAGAGCTGGGCGGGTCCGGAAGGAGAGAAAGATACAACCTTGTCACCGGATCTCATTGATCTGAACCTGACGGAAGGAAGCGGCTGGGTGATCGATGAATCAGCCTCTACTGCAGAGCGGACGGTGCTGTATTATACAAGAGCACTGGCGCCGGGCGAGAGTACACCGGACCTGTCCGACACCCTGCGGATTGATCCTGCGGTTCTGACCAAGGTAACCGAGACGGTGACGGAGGATGAAAACGGATACAAGACGATTGAGACGTCCTATGATTATGACGGCTATCAGTTCCGGATTGAAGCAGAGGCGGACGCAGTCCAGACCCACAATGCGGAAGACGCCATCAAGAGTGCATGGGGCGTGGATGTGACGGCTTCCGAAGACGGGACCGGCATCAGTCTGGAATAGAGGGGGTACAACATTATGAGAAAGAAAATGTGCAGCCTGATCCTGGCATCGGCCTGCAGCGCGGCCCTTGTGGTTCCGGCCTGGTGTATGGGACCGGTCCATGCGGAAGAGCTGACAGGAAGCCGGAACTGGCTGGTGGAGTTTGACGGGGAGGAAATGCAGAGTAATTTCAGCTCCGACGAGATGGCAGAGGAGATTTACGGAATCCTGCCGGGAGATACCATGGACCTGCAGGTGGCGATTAAAAATTCCGGTGAAGAGGCGATGGACTGGTATCTTTCCAATGAAATTCTGCAGAGCCTGGAAGAAGGAAGCGAAGCCGAGGGAGGTGCCTACACCTACCGGCTTGTCTATACAGATGACGCAGGGGAGGAGACCATCCTTTATGACAGCAACACCGTAGGAGGAGAAGGAGCATCTCAGTCCGGAGAAGGACTTCATCAGGCAACGGACGCTCTGGAAGACTTCCTGTATCTGGACCAGCTGGCTCCGGGAGCGGACGGAGAAGTGAACTTAAGTGTTACTCTGGACGGCGAGACGCAGGGAAACGGCTATCAGAACACACTGGCAGCCCTGCAGATGAATTTCGCGGCAGAGACGGCAGCGCCGGAGACCATTACTCAGAAAGGCGAGGACCAGATCGTTGAGCGAACCGAGCGGGGCGAGAATACCGTGACGACAGTATATGAGACACAGCACCAGACGCCGAAGACCGGCGATACCGCACCGCTGCTTATTCTGAGCGCGTTGATGCTGTTCAGCGGAATCGTTCTTCTGGTATTTGCGGTCCTTTACTTCAAGAAACACCGCCGGAGCGGGGAAGGAGGGCTTCAGTCATGAGAAAGATCAAAAAAGTGATGCAGTCCCTGATTGCGGCGGCAGCCCTTCTGGGGATGACAGCCCTTCCGGTATCCGCGGCGGATAATTATACTTATACCGTGACTTTTTACGCGGGAAATCAGGGAACCTTTGCAAGCGCATCAGGCCTGACCGTAGCAGGACAGGGAAATGTTTCCATCCAGAATACCGGAGACCGGATCACGGTCAGCGGCCTGCAGACCGGCGATACTGTTTCCTTTGATATCCAGCAGGGAGCAGTCCGGCCTGGAGATGACAGCCGGTATTATGTACAAGGCGTACGTCCGAGTGCGCGGGACAATGACACGGCAAGTCTGGCACCGTCTGCATTCCGGGTAACCGAGGATGCTGACTACGTGGTAGCATACGGAATCCGGGGAGACCAGGTGGCTTATACGGTCAATTACGAAGATGAAGACGGCAATACTTTGGCACCGTCTCAGACATATTATGGAAATGTAGGAGATAAGCCGGTGGTAGCCTATCTCTATATCGAAAACTATCTTCCAGAGGCCCTGGCACTGACCAGGACGCTGTCCGCAGATGCATCGGAGAATGTATTTACCTTTGTATATCAGGATGCATCTCCGGAAGTCATTACGGAACCGGGTGACATCGTGACGATCACGACTGTAATTCCGGGTACGAATACGGTACAGACGATTCAGGTTCCGGCTCAGGCAGCCGGTGTGGCAGGAGCTGCAGGTGCAGGAGCGGGAACGACAGCAGGAGGAGCCGGAACTGCCGGTGGTACGGGGACGGTCGGTACAGCCGGAACGACGGGCGGCACCGGAACAGCAGCCGGAGGTGCAGGCACAGCCGGAACAGATGCGCAGGCACAGGGAGGAACCCAGGAAGCTGGAGAAAATGCAGACGGCCAGGGAGAAACCATCAATCCGGACGAGACCCCGCAGGGTGTTGTAGATCTGGATGAAGACGAGACTCCGACAGGGGACGGCTCTGACGTAGTGGAGGAGACCGGAAAAGACGGACTTCCGCTGGCAGCCGGCATCGGAATCGGTGTGGCAGGTCTTGCGGCACTCTGTGTGATCCTTGCGCTGATACGGAAGTTCCGCAGATAACCGGATCAGACAGCGAAAGGACGGACAGGATTGAAAAACAAAGAGAAAAGAAAAACTCACCCAGTGGCTGCATTTTGCAGTGCACTGGGTACGGTTTTGCTGATTCTGGTAGTTGTGGCCGCAGCCCCGGCGGCAGTGCCCCGGGCCTTCGGGCTTCAGGTTTATGAGGTCATCAGCGGCAGCATGGCGCCGGAGATTCCGACCGGCAGCCTGGTGTATGTAAGAAAAGCCAAAGCTGAGCAGATACAGGCAGAAGATGTAATCGCCTACGATGGAGGAGGCGGCGCGCTGATCACCCACCGGGTAGTAGAAAACCGGACTCTGATGGGAGAGTTTGTGACAAAAGGGGACGCCAATGAAAAGGAAGATCCGAATCCGGTGTCCTATGACCAGCTGAGAGGACAGGTCGTGTATTCCATTCCGTATCTGGGATGGATTGCAGGACTGCTCTCCGAGACAACCGGGAAACTGGCAGCGGCAGGAATGATTGCAGCGGCGGTTCTTCTGCATGTGGCGGCAGGCATTATGTTCAGGAAAACAGAATCGTAAAAGAGGACGGAAGTTTCCGTAAAGAAAAACAGGATGTACAACGTTCATGGCGACATGAAAGGTACATCCTGCTTTTGGTTATGCTTTTTTTAAATCAGGCAGATATTTCTCTGTGAATTCCTCTACAGAGGAAGCTCTGGCAGCGCCCCGGATCCATTGATCCAGACATTCCATATCTGTTTCGTCCATGATCCGTTCACGAAGTGCCTCCGGAACCGCCCCAAGATCGGATAAAAGCAGCAGTATGGAATCGGCTTTACCCCTTGCTTTACCTCTTGCTTGCCCCTCCGCTTCTCCTTTGGCTCTGGCTTTTGCTCTCTCCGCCTGCACGTCATACGCTTCAAAATGCTCAAACAACATGGTAAAATCCCTCCGTTCGATTTGATCAGTGAAGTCGCCGATTTCTTCTTTCGGAATGTTCAGTCGATGCAGGAATGCCGCAATGATCTTGGCGATCAGTTTTAAAAGAGACTCAGGGGAGTCACGGCTGATCTTCTCCAAATAGTCATCCGGAATTTCTGCGAGTTCGTGAAATTCGGCGGAGCTTCGCAGTTTGTCAATTAACATGATCAAAGACAGTTCATCTTCTTTTTCAATCAACTCCTGATTGGAATAGCGGGAGAGCGGCACAACCAGATACTGAAAGTTTGGAATATACTCTCCCAGAAGATCGGAAAGTGCGGTGCGTTCCTGAAAGTTTTTTGCAGCTGTCCAGTTCCGGTCTCCATCATAGAAGACAATTGGAAGAACAGGAGGATACCGGAAGCCCTTTAAAGCTGTGCATCCGGCCTGTTTTTTCTCGGCCTCTGCGGCATAATCTGTCAGGATCAGGACGATATAGCGGAGGATCCGGAAAGACATGTCATAGTCCACCTTGGTCTGATGCTCGATCAGCGTGATCAGATAAAGAGTGTCTATGTCTTGCTGATTTTTCAGATGGATCTTCTTGACCGTATCGGAATCCCGTTCTTCCTGCCATACGGAGATGAAGCGATCTGTGACGTCCTCAATATCTTCCGGCTGGACATCTTTTAGAAGTTCGATATCCGTATATCCGCGAAGAAACTGGGCGCAGAGGATGGGATCACCGAAGATCAGCCTGGCACCGCTGTCTTTGACTTTTTTGTTTTGTGTACTGGTTTTTGGTTTGTGACTGTTCGTCTTCGTCATAAGGACTCCTTTCCGAAAGGGAGCAAAGACAAACAGTCAGACACTGAAATTACTTTTATTGTACCAGTGAATGATGTGAAATACAATAAATGCTCAGTTCTTTCCCGTTGATTTCTCTGTTCCCCATCTGTAAAAATAAAATATTGAAATTTGTGGCCGAATGGCCGGAATCATGCATCAGCGGGAAAAGATTCCCGAAGGGACAAAAGAATGCTGTCCCGATTTGATGTAAGGCCAGTATATACCCTCAGTGAGAAAATAACAAGAGAAAAAAAGGGGTGAATTCTGATATAATGAGAGCAGGAGCAAAAGCAGAAGGAGGGAAGACACTTGGGAAACAAAAGCTTTGACAAGGTAGAAAAGAATTTGAAGGAGAGAGGATATCAGGTACGGTGCTTTGACACGGCGCAGGAGGCAGCCCGGTATCTGGATGAGCAGATTGACGGCCGGACAGTTGGCATCGGGGGATCCGTGACAATGGATCAGATAGGAATTTATCCGATGCTGGAAAAACACAATACAGTGTACTGGCATCTGCGGATGCCGCAGGGCATGACTGATGCGGAAGTGCGTGCAAAAGAAAATGCTGCGGAAATCTACCTCTCTTCGGTGAACGGACTTGCCGAGACAGGCGAGATGATCAACATTGACGGACGATGCAACCGGGTGGCGTCCATTTTCTACGGTCATGAGAAGGTGTATCTGGTGATCGGGGAAAACAAGCTGGAGAAAGACTATGACAGCGCGCTGTACCGGGCACGGAATGTGGCGGCTCCGCGCAATGCAAGAAGAGTCGGAGCCAATACTCCTTGTGCAGTAAACATGGACCGCTGTTATGACTGCAGCAGTCCGGACCGGATCTGCCGGGGGCTGTCTGTTTTGTGGGGAAAACCGATAGGAAGCGAGTTTGAAATCCTGCTGATTCATGAGGAACTGGGCTATTAATGTCCGGGAACAGGCGTATTGTTAGAGTCAGCCTTGCGATTTTCACCTTGCTACGGTTGAAAATAAGATGCTTGAGTTCAGAGCCGTAGTTCATTCGTGCCGAATACGGTTGTGAGCAAGTTTGTTGGTGATACAGCGGTTAAAGTGAGCCCCTTGTCAAGGACATCCGAAAAATTTTTTGTCTGGATTTTATAACAGCTTAAATGCTGATGGTAACTCGTTGGTTTTAATATATTTATAGTACTCGTTTGGAGACATTCCATGGAG
>NZ_NFLO01000033.1:0-24864 GCF_002160935.1 Drancourtella sp. An12
CTACACTCCCCATCGGGTTTCCCCTTTTGGATAAGTCGGGTGACGATAGGGTGCGGATTATTCCGCTTTGATACCTTGCCCTATTACTTGCTCAAGGTAAGATTATTACAGCCCCTTACGGGCGCACCACCATAGAATTGCTGACTGGGGTTCCAGTAGAAAAGATCACGCCTTTCCCTCCCGTGATTTCATCCAGATAGCGGCATTTCATATACATATCGGAGGATTTCTGTGCCTCGGTCTGTGCGATTCCACCTACATTTCTCATCTTGGTGGTCAGGTAGAGGTTCTTATAATTATCCGCTTCATCTACAAACAGACGGTCAACGCCCAGTTCCTCAAACGTGATCATGTCGTCTTTCCGGCTCTGGTCATGGAGCCTTTTCAGACGTGTTTCCAGTGATTTCTTTGTCCGCTCCATCTGCTTGACCGTAAAGCGGCTCCCCTGGATCTTTTTCGCCTCTGCGATTCCTTCTATGATTTCGTCAATCTCCATCTGCAGCATACGTTCCTGCCGCTCGACACTTAACGGGATCTTCTCAAACTGGGAGTGTCCGATGATCACAGCGTCAATGTCGCTGGTAGCGATCCTGCCGCAGAACTTTTTCCTGTTTTTCTTCTCAAAATCCTTTTTGGTCGCCACTAAAATGTTCGCTGCCGGATAAAGCTGGAGCCACTCAGCAGCGAACTGCTCGATGATGTGATTCGGCACAACGATCATAGATTTACTGCACAGCCCCAATCGTTTACATTCCATCGCAGCCGCCACCATCGTATAGGTCTTCCCTGCGCCCACCACATAAGCCAGCAGCGTATTCCCTCCGTAAATAATCCGGGCCACGCCGTCCTTCTGGTGTTTCCGCAAAGTAATTTCCGGGTTCATTCCATAGAAATGCAGGTGGCTCCCGTCATACTCCCGTGGCCGGATGGCGTTGAACCGTTCATTATAATCTGCGGTCAACCTCTGTCTGCGCTCCGGATCTTTCCAGATCCATTCCTGGAATGCCTGCTTGATTAAGTCCTGTTTTCCCTGTGCAATGGCAGTTTCCTTTTTATTCAGAACCGGTTTTCTCTTGCCTTCCTCATCTTCCACATAATCAAACACACGGGTATCCCGCAGATTTAGCGTATCCTCTATGATCTTATAAGCATTTACCCGGTTCGTGCCATAGGTATTATTGGCCCGGGGATTTCCCCGGTCCATGCTCTTTCCTTCGATATTCCATTCCCCGGTATGTCGGGAGAAATGGACTTTGATCTTCCACTGGGAATAATTCGGCGTCTGCAATAGTTCAAACATAAAGTCGGCAATATCCGATTCCGGTATCCATGTAGCTCCCAGCCGGACACTGATCTCAGAAGCGGTCAGATCCTTTGGCTGCACTTTTTCCAGTGCCTCCACATTGCCCCGGTACACCTCGGAAATCTCCGCCGCACGTTTCGCCTCCCGCAGTTTCTGACGCACGTTGCCGGAAAGGTATTCGTCCTCGGATACAAATCGGGGCTGATCCATCCCCTCAGACTCCGGCAGACGCAAGATCACGCCTTTTAGTTCTTCTTCCACCTCCCCGGCGCTTTTCCCGGTCAGGGAACACAGATACTCCATATCTATACAGGCTTTTTCGGAGAGAGACAAAGATAAAGCCTCACTTGCGGTATCCACTTTCGTTACCGTCTCGTGAGGCTTGATGGTCCGTTTCGTGAACATATCCGCTTTCCGCTCCAGCGTTCCGTCCTCCGCCACAATCTCAAGGGAACAGAGAAGGGGATAACTGCTGTCATCAGAAAACACCATACTGTTTGCCCTGGAATTTAACAAACCGTATTTCTTCTGGAACTGGTCGTATAATAAGTTCAATTTCTCCTGCTGACCCGCTATGGTTGCCTCCGGATATCCTTCGGTCTGATAACCGATCAATGCCCTTGTACAGTCCCGGATAGCGATCATGCCTTTTACACGGTTCTGCGCTGTCACGGACAGTTCCACCGGCTTCATGCGGCTGTTTTCCCGGTAATAGATCTTCCCGTCATAAACCGTATAGGAAAAGTTTGCCACAAAAGGATCAGCCGGGATCGAATGGTCCTCTTCCTCCACCAGCTCCTCCACCTCATAATCCGTGATCTCCGCCTCAAGGTTCTCCACTGCCTGTGCCAGAAGATTCTTTAAATCCCTGTCCGGATATGGTTTGCAGATCAACTGTGGGCCATACGGACCGGATACGATCTCCTGCTCGCCCAGTACCATTTCCGGGTGCTGCTGAAAATAGGGATTGATACTGACCACCCGGTGTCGGCTCTCGCCCTGTTCATTCACATGGTCATTTTCATAGAGCCGCTCCACTTCCACCCAGTCCGGCAGATCCACATTTAAGTCCCTCGGCGTCTCCCGTTTCTGGAAAAAGAGAATATCTGTATTTATCTCTGTACCGGCATTGGCAAGGAAAGCATTGTTTGGCAGGCGGATCGCACCTAACAGGTCGCACCGCTGGGCGATATATCTTCGCACCCGGTCATCCCGCTTATCCATTGTCCCGCCGCTGATCCCGTTAGACGTGATCAGTGCAAGCACACCCTTCGGCCTCGTCTTGTCTATGGATTTTGCGATAAAATAGTCGTGGATCATAAAGTTATGCTTATCATATTTCCTGTCCAGTACCTTATAACTTCCAAAAGGTACATTTCCTATGACCACATCAAAAAAGCTGTCTGGTAAAGCTGCGTTCTCAAATCCCTGGGCAGCAATAGTGGATTTCTGGTAAAGCTGCTGTGCGATCCGGGCGGAAATGCTGTCGATTTCCACACCATAAACCTTGCAGTCGGACAGGCTCTCCGGCTTTCGTCCGATAAAATTTCCTATTCCGCAGCTTGGCTCCAGAATGTTTCCGGATTTCAGCCCCATGTTCTCCAAAGCCCAATACATGGCACTGACCACCACCGGCGGCGTATAAAAGGCAGTCAGCGTAGACTGTCTCGCAGCGATATATTCTTCCTCTGTCAGAACGGTCTTTAATTCCAGATATTCCGTTGACCAGGAAGATTTCGTCTCGTCAAAAGCGTCAGATAAGCCGCCCCAGCCAACATATCCGGCAAGGATTTCCTGTTCCTCCGGTGTGGCAAAGCGGTTTTCTTCCTCACACTTCTTCAATAGCTGGATTGCCATGATGTTGGCACGGAACTTTTCTTTTTCAGTTCCCTCCCCTAAATGCTCATCCGTGATCTGATACTGTCTGCGGCTCTCCTGGGGAATCTCCGGGTGCGGATCAAACTCTCTTACCCTCCCGGCAGGTTTCTTCTGTGTCCATGCCGGGGCCAGATCCTCCAGAAGTTCTTCCGGTTCTTTTTCAAAAGGATTGTCCTCCGGTTTTATTCCGGTAAATCCGTCCTCCTGCTCCTGCGCCATTTCCTGTGTGGCAGCCGGTTCCTCCCTGTCTTTTTCGGCTGGTTCCTCTGACGGTTTCCTGCCCGCCTTCAGATGATCATTCGCCGGATTTTCCCGTACCCGGCGGTCAAACACCTCTCTTGGCATTTCCTCTGTGAAAAGCGGATACATCTGGTCACGCAGAACCACCATCTCATCGGAGATAAAGTCAATGGAATATTCTTTTGTGCCTATTGTGACAATCGTATCCACCTGCAGGTCATAAGGCGGCTTCATGGCAGGCAAGTCCGCAATCCCGGCTATCAGTGCAGACACTTCGGAATAGTTTTCATCCTCCGTGTCCATCCCTTCCCGGACACTGATCAGATAGCTGTAAATTTCCTGCACAGACTGGGGATCGGCCAACTGTTCCCGCAGCTGACGCAGAACATCCTCCTGTGTCTCTCCTGCCTCAATCGTATCCTGGTATTCATACCAGTCATACGCCTGGTAAAATGCGTTGAGACGTCCTGCCAGAACCTCATCCCGGCTCTGTGCCGGAACAGGCTCCGGGGGAGCCTGCGTGTTTTCTCTTTCGGCTGGTATGGGAGTAAACAAACGGAATACTCCGTCCCGGTAATCCGTAAGATCTTTATACACCTGTTGCATGGACGGGTATCGTTGATCGTAATCTGCAATTCCCGCAAGAACCTCTTCCATCATGGAACGGATTTCTTTTACCTGTTTGGGATCATCAAGCTGCGGACGGATCTGGTCTATCGCTCTATGATAATCTGAGCCATACGGATATGGACGTAAAAACGTTTCCGGCTGATTATAAAAAAAGTCGTAAATGTTACCTGTCAAAATCGTTTTTTCATACTCCGGAATATACTCCAGTTCCTTCTCTGTCATATACCGTCCGACAGCGATCAGCTCATCTATCCTCTTTGCAACCGCCGTCCATTTCAGAGTAGTCTCATAATTCTTCCACTGGATGGTATAACCTTTCGCATTTGTATTCTGGTGAAATCTTTCTCCTAAATAATCAGTTACAGATCCTCCCATACCATATTCCTGCTTTAAAAATTCTGCTTTTTCCTTATTGCTGTGTTCTTGCAGAAAATAGGAGTAAATTCTGTATTTGCCATGTTCAAAGGAAGAACCGGTCTGCAGTGCATGGTCAATGATTTCCTGTGGCATAGAAAAAGCAGGAGATTCCTCTCCTGCCAGTTCTTCTAATAATGACTGTTGTTCTGCCACCGTTGGCTTTGACTCTGCAGTCGGTTCCTGCCTTTCCTCTTCCGGCTGCGGTTCCTGTCCGGTTAGCTGTAGATCAGCTCTCTCATCACGATCTCTTCCGCTGCCTGCCGGATGTTGTTCATCTGCTGTACCCACGCCATCTGGTCTTTCGCTTTCAGTTCCTCTGTCACGCCCCAGGCTGCTTTCATCTGTCCGGTCAGAACTTCCATCCTCTCCTGCGCCTCCCGCTGCACTTCGTTCAGATGGCGGTTCAGTTCCCCTTTTGTCAGCAGGTTCAGATACATCCCGTATCGGTATTCCTTCAGATAAGTCTGTCGGAGGGAAGCGTACTTCCCACGGTGTACTTCCGGTTCGTCCGGCACGGTCAGATCCGGAAGAAGATAATCGCCCTGTCTGCTGTATGTGATCGCTCTCATGTGTAACGCCCCTTTCTGTAATCTGTTCTCTGTTTTCGCTTTCATTATATCGGCCCGCCTCTCTTCCGGCAAAGGTGCGATTTTTCTTTCTCTCTGCCTTTCTCAGCTTATTGACGGTATCGGAAATCTCGGATAGTGCCATTTCCGCCACATCACTGGCCGCAACGCCAAACAGGTTGACCATTTCCGGCGTATTAAAATCCGTGATATTCCGGAAGTCCTCTGTGTCCAGATACAGATCGGTATCTACGCCGCACCGTACCATGACCATGTACGCAACACTGGCCGATAAAAGCTGTCGTGCCTCCACCTCCACGTTGTACTCGTCCACCTCTTCCAGATAACTTCCTTTTCTTTCTGAAATCAGATCCGGAAGATAATCTGCAAGGTTGTCTTCTGCCGCAATCTTTGTCGCCTCCAGTATGGTTTCCGCAAATCCTGTCACTGTCTCGTCCACGCCAAAAGCATTGGCAAGGGTTTCCCTCACATCCGGCTGATATTCTTCCGGCACTTCCCACAATGGCACTGGACGGAGCAGTCGGCGGTAACGTCCTTCCTGTGTATCTGAAACGTCATAATAGTATTTCAATCTCAGTTTCGGGCTGTCCTTGTCAAAAACTGCGATCCCTTTGGGATCCCGCTTTACCCACCGCCCAAACTTCTCATTCCAGACTTTCATAGGCAGCACTGCGGACGCCTCCGGGCGCTGTGCATAGATTAAAATCTGATCATCAAAAGGCAGGCGGAAGTTCCGGCAGGCAGAGCGCAGGAAAGACAGCCAGTTTTCCGGACTGGCAGTTGCTTCTTTTACAGTCTCTGTATAAAGGTCTGTGATCAAGTCATACTTCTTCTTTGCCATACATCCCTGCCTCCTTTCCGTTTTGTCTCACTCATGGGCCGATACCGGATTCCATTCTTTTCCATCTGCCTTGCAAACTGGCGAATATTCTTGCACCTTCCGTCTATTTCCACCTGTTCCTCACTGTGATAGCAGCAGAAAGCGCAGGAGCAATCCCCGTTGTCATACTCCAGACGCAGAAAAGAACTGTCCGGAAGAGAAAAAAGTGGGTTTCCCCGGCTGTCCGTAAAGCAGATCATTTTTTCACTGCTCATATCTCCCCGCCTCCCAAAAATGTTATGAACTTTCCGGCTTTTACTGCTTTCTGGATCTCATTGATCATCCCGATTTCTGCTACTGTGATCCCCGGCAGAGACAAAATATCATCCATTGTCATATTTAAAACTGCTTTTTCATTGTCAAATCCCGCCTCCATCAGCTTTGAGAGGGAACGGACAGCCTTATTGTTGATCTGTGCCAACTTCCACACCTCCTTTCAGTCCGTTTCTGCTCTTTCTCACGCATAGTCCTCATCCTCGCTTTCTTCCATGACCTTCCTCCCATAAGGCGTAAACGTATACCAGCCCGTCCGGTCAGACTGTCCTTTGTTCCACTCGCCTTTTATGAGGACGCCTGCCCGTTTCAGCCTTGCAAGGCCCGTGCTGACCATATGTTTTGTCAGATAAGGCATACGGATCAGAAACATTTTCCGGCTGCAGCACATCCATGTTTCCCCGTCATACTGGCAGCGTCCATGAAATTCATTCTCTTTTATTTCCGTCCAGATTGCCTCCGCAAGCAAAGCTGCGGCTATCCCATACCGTCTGGCAATCCCGGTATTAAACTTCTGTATCAATGGCTTTTCCTCCTTTCGTCCGGTATGTAAAGAGGCGGCTTACCGCCGCCTCCTGTCACGTTCTGTCTATTTCTTCCGGTTCCGCAGATTCAGCCAGATCAACGCTCCTGCGATAAATGCCACTAAAATGACCGTGATCCACATCTTTGCGTTCATGCTTTATTTTCCCCTTTCTTTTTTCTTATTTTCACTGCGGTCAGAATACCAAAGGCTGCCACGCCTGCTCCGGACAGGGCGGATAACCCGATCCACAGACCCGGCCTGCTGTCGTCCCCGGTCTTCGGTGTCGTAATCAATTCCTCCGGGATCTTTTCATTCGTCATAGTGGCCTTTACGATCTGTCCGTCCTCCTTGATCTCAAAGGCGTATTCGGATTCATCAATCTCGTAACCTTCCGGCGCATTGTACTCCTGATAGGTGTATTTTCCATACCGCAGGGTAAAGATGGCGATCCCGTTCTCATCTGTTACGCCTGTGGCAACGATATTCCCATCCTCGTCCTTAATGCGGAATCCGGCATTTGGAAGAGGTTTCCCGTCTGCAACGTCTGTCTTGGTCAGTTCCAGTTTTCCGGTAATCGGCTGATTGATAAAGCCAACGCCTGCCTCATTTTCCACATCTACAATTTTTCCGTCCTCGCTGATCTCAAAGTAATAGGCGTTCTCATCCAGCTTGAAGCCTTCCGGCGCAGTCTTTTCTTTTACAAAATATCCTCCGTAGAGCAGACCGTCCGTCTGGTAAATGCCCTCTGAGATTTCCGGGATTTCTCCCACAAACTCATCCTTTTCGGTCAGTTTCTGGTCTTTGTCCGTATCTGCATACAACTCAAATACAGCGCCCGTCAGCTTGTTCGCCGGATATTCTGCGTCCACTTTTGTCAGACGGACACTGCCCTCAATCAGTTTGTTAATCAGCTCCACCTCGATCACTTCCTCATCTTCCGTAACCGATACATAGTGGAGGGCCTCATTCAGCACATATCCTTCCGGGCTTGCGATCTCCCGCACAATCCATCTGCCAAACGGTACATCCTCAAAGGCAAAGGCTCCGTCCTCATCAGAAGTAGTTACCATTAAGACAGTATCTTCCGTAAATTCCTCTGTACCTGCAGAAAACAGGCCAATCGTTGCGCCTTCCAGTGCCTCCCCATCCGTATCTACTTTCCGTCCGGAGATCTTTCCCCGGATCAGTTCATTCTCAATGGCATTTCCCTCATTTGCGGAAATATGGACAACAGCAGTATCCTGCCCCTGGTAGGTAAAGTCCACAGGATAGGTTTCTTCTGACAGAAGATAATGCTGGTCAGTGGCATCTTCTTTCACATAATACTTGCCAAAAGGCAGGTCTGTCTGAAATGCAGCGGTTCCCTCTGTACTGCAGAACACGATCTCGATCAGACCGTCCGCCGGAATCACGGAACCGTCCGCTGCTGTCAGATCCTCTGCTGCATACAGGCCAAAGGCCACGTTCTGGATCTCTCCCGCACTTCCAATCCCAAAGACCTCATCCTGCTCCAGTGTCTTTGTAAGGTCAACCGTCACTTTCTGTCTCTCATTATAGAAAGCAGTGTCCGCCTCTGTTACAGATACTTCCTGTCCGGCATATGTCAGCTCCACCTCATGGTTTTCTGTATTCAGCACCAGACCTTCCGGCGCTGTCTTTTCCACAATCTGGTACTTGCCCAGGTACAGTTCTTTTGTCTCTGCCTTGCCTTCCTCATCTGTGGTTATGGTATCCACCACATCCCCGGCGGCGGCCGGCACGGTTCCGTCCGGCGTCACAATGTCCTCGGCGGCGATTACTTCATATACCGCCCCGGCCTGCCCGGTTACTGCGTAAACAGGCGTGTAAATGTTCTCGCCTTCCGCAAGGTTCCCGTCTTTGTCCACCACACCGTCTCCAGACACCTGCACAGAGGAGAACTCCTCGCCGGTTTTTGTCACAAGGATCTTGCCTTTCTGCGGCATATCCTCTTTTTCCACCGTGATCACGGTCACTCCGCTGTCCTCCCCGGACTGTTCCTCCGATACTGTAAATGGAACCGGCGTACTATCCAGTACATACCCATAAGGAGCCTGCACCTCTACCAATGTGTAATTTCCATAAGGCAGTACCTCCGGTGTAATCAGATAACCGTCACTTCCGGTATAGAACGTATCCAGTTTTGTGACCTCCGGATAGGTATACTGCATGGTCACAAGGTTTCCGGATTCGTCATAGATCTGGAAACCGGCTCCCGCAAGGGGGATGGTCTTTCCGGTTTCTGCGTCTTTCTTGACTACCTTGAGATAGGATTCAAACAGGCGGTTGTTGATGAGGTAGCGGTAAACTTCTCCGTCACTGCTGATATACACATCAAAGTCTCCGATCATTTCCCGGCCTTCCCAGCCTTTTGTCTGGTGTACCGTATAAATGCCATAAGGCAGGTCTTTCGTCTCGGCATATCCGTTCTCATCACACACCAGCGTATCCCGCTCGCTGTCCTTTGCGCTGTCATAGCTGCCTGCGCTCTTTAAATACACCTGGAACTCTGCGCCTTCCTCCGGTGTTTCGATCTGCGTACTTCCGTCATCCGTGTGCTTAATGATAGAGATCCTTCCCTTGATAACCTGTTCCGTCACGTCATTGGAAGTATCGTTCAGCTCCACCGTGTAAAGAGTTGCCTCCGCTCCCACATGATAGGAAGTCTCATCCAGCAGATACCCTTCGGACGGGCTGATCTCCCGGATTGTCCAGTTATCCCCGCACACATAATATTTTGTGGTAAAGCTGCCATTGCTGTCTGTGGTATAGGTGTCAATCAGCGTATCTCCGTCATAAATCCCGTACACTGCGCCTGCCAGCGTAGCGTCTCCCTGTGGGATTCCTGTCTCCCGGTCTGTCTTTGTGACCGTTACCCGGAACTTTTTCAGTACATTATGGACGGTGGCATTGGTCACTTCGTTCCAGTTGACGGTCACGGTCTGGGCCGCCGGAACCACATAGCGGTCTGCTGTCTCCACTTCCTCCAGCGTATAGGGCGTATCGCCGGAGATCAGAATATCAGAAAACGTGGCAACACCTGTACTGTCCGTAACCGCATATTCATCCACCGGAATACCGGAAAGAGAGGTTCCGTAGAGATGGAACTTCATGCCTTCCACCAGACCGTCCTCAGAAGTCTTGGTCACTTTCAAATCTCCACGCTTGAGGATATTGGAAAAGTCCACCGCAGCGGTTTCCCCGCCTTTGACTTCCACTGTCTGCGCTTTCTGTGGTTCATAGCGGTTCTCTGTCAGCTCTGTTACCGTGTAGGTTCCCGGCTGAAGGTTCTCCACCTTGATCGTTCCATCCTCCCCGGTTGTCACAGTCTGGTCAATCCCGTTGCCCGTGATCTGGAATTTCAATCCGGCCACCACACCGTCCTCGGAAGTTTTCACGATCTGGATATGCCCATAGGGGATTTTCACGTTCAGATACGCTTTCACGGCTGCGGTATTCTCCACGCCTGTTACCACATCCTGCAAAGACGGATCTCCATAAGCAATCAGCTTGGCGCTGCTGCTCACTGTGGGAATCTTCTTGGTTGCGGATAACTGCACGTTCCCGGCAATCGCTTTACTGGATGTGATGGTCAGTGTGTTTCCGGACGTGCTGACTTTTACATCACTGTTGGATGATGTGAAATTGAATTTCGACAGGACGCCGTTGCTGTCTGTCAGTTTCAATACATACTGTTTGCCGTCCCATTTCAGTTCCTGCGGAGCGCTGTCTGTACTTCCGGACGCAAAGCTGGGAATGGTTCCGTGGCTGACCATACCGGAAATGATCTGCTGATAGGCCCCCGCTATCCCGCTGTTCGCCCCGCCTACGCAAAGGCTGTTATAAAATTTGGCGTCCGTCTGAGCATACGGGGCGCTGGCATTCCTGCACCCGGTCACAATCTCCCAGATGACCATCTGTGTCGCAAGCACCTTTTCATCTTCCGTGCCGGACAGACTGCCCATGCTGCCCTGTGCGCCATACAGCAGGGCAAGATTTACAGCGTCCTGTTTCGCCTTTCCTAAGTTGTTCCACACCACAGAAGCGTCCTTCTCCAGTGTGTTCCCGGTATGCAGGGAGATTCCCGGCTCGATACAGTAGGCATTATCCCCGTCTGCATAGATCCGGGTTCTGGCCTCCCCCGCATGACCGCAGGTAATCCCATTGTGGGAAACTGTCTGCTGATAACGGATGGTGTTCCCGTTTCCGTCATAGCAGTAAGCGAATGTGATCGTTGCCCGCTCGGACGCAGCCGATACCGTGCTCGCCGGCAGGACGGACAGTGTCGTGACCGCCGCCAGCGCCAGTGCGATCCCTTTCTTGAATAACTGCTTGATTTTCTTCACTTCATTCTCCTCCATTTCTGAGCCTTTCGGCCCACATAAAAAAATCCCTGCTTGCTGGCAGGGCTGGGTACTGATCCGGTGGAATGTGGATAGCCACCGGCTCCTTATTCTTCTTTTCGGCTGGTAAACTGCTGGTAATCCGGAAGGGGTAGGGTGTGGGGAGGGGAAACCGGAAACCCCGGAAAAAGGAAAGCACCAAAGGAACCCACTTTTCCCCAGGTGTCCTCTTACCTTTCCCGTCCTCTCTCCCGTCTGCGGTACAGTTCCAGTGCCTTAATGATCGTGTCTTCCATTTGCTTTGGCGTGGTTCCCGGAGAGAAATATTTGTCAATCCTCTTTTTCGGAATTTTAAACTGCTCCACCTGGTTCGGCTTTTCTTCGGTCATGATCGACAGAATCACATCCTCATTCAGCTTTCCTGCCTCTGCAAACTTCCGCATTTTGATTGCCTGTGCGTGACTGGGTGTACAGTCCTCCAGTTCCATTGTGTCAAAAAGCGCCTGCTGTTGTTCTTTCGGCAGGTAAGACAGTTCTACCGCTGGACGCATGGCAATCTTTCCCTCATCCACCATATCCAGAATAGGTGTAATGAGTTCAGTAAGGCGGATATAGCGCCGAATTTGGTCTTGACTTTCCCCCACTTCCTCTCCTAAAAGCTGTCTTGACGTTTTTCCTCTTAAATCCTGTGCCACTGGCACAGAATTTTTGCTTGGCCTTCCTGCCTGCCTTTTCATTGCGTCCAGTTTCATCTTATAAGCAAAGGCTTTTTCTGACGGTAAGACTTTATCTCTTTGCAGGTTAGAGTCCACCATGATAATCGTAGCTTCATCATCGGTCAGATTTCGCACAATACATGGCATATCCGTTTTCCCTGCAAGCTCACTGGCAAATTTTCTCCGGTGTCCTGCCACCATTTCATAACCGCCTTCCGGTTTCGGACGAACCAGAGCAGGATTGACCACGCCTTTCTCCCGGATACTGGCCGCCAGTTCCAGCATACTTTCATCCTGCTTTACTTTATACGGATGATTAGGAAAGTCGCTGATCTCTGTCAGAGGAATATCTGCTACATACTCCCGTTTTGCCTCGTCACGTTCCGCCTGCGTACTGAACAGATCATCTGCTGCGGGAAGGGGCAGTTTTATTTCTCTGCCTTTCGCCATCCCGTACCACCTCCCTTGTAAATGACGCATAGGCTTTTGCTACTGTACTGTTTTTGTCATAGCTGTAAATGCTCTGTCCTGCGGCACTTGTTTCCGCTGCTTTCACGCCAACCGGAATGACAGTCTGGTAAACCTTAACCATTCTCCCGTAATTCTGACGGATACTCTCTGCGGTCACACGGGCCAGATTAGTCCGCATATCCGCAAGTGTCAAAAGAACACCATCCACCTTCAACGCCGGATTGATCTGTCTTTGCACCTTCCCGATTGTTTTCATAAGCTGTGTCATTCCCTTTGCCGGAAGATACTGGGCCTGTACCGGTACAATCACACTGTCAGACGCCGCCAGTGCATTGATCGTCAGTATACCTAAACTCGGCATACAGTCAATCAGCACATAGTCGTATCCTCTTTTCACTTCATTGAGATAGTTTTTCAGAGTGAGTTCCCGGCTCATGGCGTTAACAAGCATAACTTCCAGTCCTGCCAGTTCGATATTGGACGGGATCAGATCAACGCCTTCCTCATGGTGTAAAATTCCGGCGTGGCTATCCATTTCCCGGTCAGCCACAATCCCCTCTAACTGTGTGGCAAGTGTCACAGAAAAGTTATCCTGCTCCGGCCATCCCAGTGAGGTTGTCAGATCGCCCTGTGGATCAGCGTCCACTAAAAGTACCTTTTTCCCTTCTCTGGCAAGCCCGATCCCTAAGTTGACGGTCGTGGTGGTTTTCCCTGTTCCGCCTTTCTGGTTGCCAATCGCAATTACTTTGCAATTTACCATACGGTTCCCTCCTTTCCTAAAAATTTAATAGCCATCTTCCCGTGTAGGGGGAAATGGCTATGTATAAAAATAGACATGAAAAAAGCCGGAGGATTTTCGTAAATTGAAAACCTTCCGGCTATGTAATTTCTGTATTTAGTTATTGTTTCCTATTGATATCCTGCTTTATTTAAAATCATAGCTTGTTGTTGCTTAAATTCTATTGTCTTTGTTCTTCCTCCCGTTCTTTTAATTAATTCTTCTTCTCCAATTATTTTAACTAAATTTGTAATCAGTTGCCCCATTGCATCTTTATTATGGTAGAAAATAGTTGTATATACATTATCATTTAATATCAAATCTCTCAAAATATCTTTATCTGTTACATCTAATGAATGTCCAAAAATGTAAAGATTATGTCGTTTACACTTTTGATCTCTTAAAACAGATTCAGGCAATCTATTAAGACTATCTTGTATACCATTTTCTCCTCTATTTATTTCTTTCGTTTGTTTTTGTAAATATGAGTAGTAATCTTCTCTTATTTTATCAACCCATTCTTTATATTTACATCCAGTTTGCTTATATATTCTTTGATAAAATTTTTTAAATGCAACAAACTCTGTATGTATATTTTGTCTGTCCACTGGAAGGAACTCATCTATGCCAAGAACCATATTATTTGTTTCGATTGTATTGTCAATTACAGCCTTACCATGTATATAATCTATGTCCTCAGTTCTACAATATTTATAAACTCTCTCCAACGTATCTGTATAATTAAAACATACTATTTTACTAGTTGTTGCCCCTCTAGTACCATCTTCATGCTCAATAATTTTCATAATAATTTTACTTATATCTGGAGAAATAATTTTACATTCTATTTGACTAACATATTCGGTTAAATACAATTCTAAGGCACGGATTAATTTATTTAAATCCTCATATAATCGATCTCTAAGTTCTTTGAAACTTTCTAATTCTCTCAACTGTTCATGACAATCTAAATACTCATTAGATAAGTTTTTCATTATTTCATCATATAAGTCAAAATCATTCTCTCCTCCATGTATATCATAATCCAATGACTTAATTACATCTGATATTTCACTCTCAAAATCTATCCAATTTTCTTTCCCATGCATATCATTTTGTAGAAAATAATCTATCCAAATGTTATCATCAAGCAAATCACTCCACATCACACTTTGCGAAAACAAATTATTTCTTATATTTCCTGTGTTCTTCTCAATTATATATTTCACTTCTGGATGAATACTCCCCCAATTTACTTCATTTAATTTTTTTGTATTTAATATCTGCTTAATCACCTTTACAAACTCTAAAAAATTTACATATTTTGTAGGCAGACCATGCGCAATATCAAATCCATTTCCAATAATCAAAATATTCATGCTTTGTTTATCTACTCCTCATTACGAATTTTTTCTGCAAAAAATCACAAAATCATTTTGTCCGCCTGGTATCATCCAGTCCGTTTCGTCCTATACTGTCCACAAAATCTGGACTAAACAGCACGAAAAAACATCAGATATTCCTCATTTCCCGTCCCCGGCACACTAGGAGACAAAATATTCATACAATATTCTAATCTCTGTCCCAAAATAATTATAAATTATCTTTTTTCATCAAGCAATATACCACTTCCATAATTTTGAAATTAACTTCTCATTAAAACCTCCTAAAAACAGAGTGTCTCTATATCTAAAAGTAGTATGGCTATGTATGATTCCCGATTATTAAACGGGAATTTCCTCCTCTTCTGTTTCTAATCTTTTATCCTCAATCACATCATAAAAATCAAAAATGAATTCTGAGACAAAAGCTTCATGTAGCTCTTCCAACTTTTCTATCTGTGTGATTTCCTGCGGCCATTCCATGCCGGCAATGCCAAACAATCCTCTCATCATATGGAAAGCCTCGCTGATTCTGCCGGTATCAACCAACGCAGCTATGGCAAAATAAATATCGTCCATATCCGAGATTTTCTGGCTATCGTAAAACAGTTTTTCTATCAAGGGCAGTGTATAGGCTCCGGAAATCAGATTTGCAGTATTTCTTACATCTTTGATCTTGTTGTCATCATTCTTCATTGACATTTCCTCTCTTTCTTTAAATCTGGCAAAAGCCATATATTTATAGAAGGCAAAAAAGCCGCCTGCTCTCTACTATAAAGAACAAACGGCCTTTTGCAAAATCTCTCCATATTCACTTATTCATAAACAGAGTTTGCCTGTTTCTTCTGCTGATAACTTATGATAATTTGGGGGAAGATACACTCACTCACGTTCAAATTTGGGGGATAGCGTTATCCCCCAAAAAGAAACGACACGCAAACTTCTCCTGTTCATTTCAGAAGAAAGAGGCGAAGTTTCACATGGCATTTGGGGGATAGCCTTCCCCCAACTCTTCCCCCAAAAATCCCCCAAATTTGCCCGTAAAAAGCGATAATTTATGATACTTTACGGATTCGCTCCGGAACGCAAAAAAGCCCTTGAAAATGCCCGTTTTACGGGATTTTCAAGGGCTTCAAGCACCTTTGGTTTTAGGAAATTACATTCCCATCTGTTTTGCAACTTTTCGGATTACATACCAGCCTGAGCTGCTACTTCTGCTGCAAAGTCGTCAACTTTCTTTTCGATTCCTTCGCCTGTTTCAAAACGAACGAATTTCTTAACAGTAACTTCTGCGTTGTTCTCTTTTGCAACTTTTTCTACATATTTTCCAACTGTCAGGTCGCTGTCCTGAACGTATACCTGATCTAACAGACAGAACTCTTTGAGTTCTTTGTTGAGACGTCCGATGATCATCTTTTCGATAATGTTGTCCGGCTTGTTCGGATTTTCTTTCTTAGCCTGAGCAAGAAGGATTTCTTTTTCGTGATCCATGAATTCCTGAGAAACTTCATCACGGGATACGTACTTCGGAGACATAGCTGCTACCTGCATTGCTACGTTCTTTAAGCATGCTTTGATTTCATCGTTTACAACGTTTGTATCAGCTTCTACAAGAACACCGATTCTTCCGCCGCCGTGGATGTATGCAACAACGCATCCTTCAGATGTGATTTTCTCAAATCTTCTGATGTTCAGTTTTTCTCCGATCACAGAGATCTTTTCTGTCAGGGCATCCTGAACTGTCTTGGACGGATCTGCGTTCCATGCTTCAGCCATGAATGCGTCCATATCAGCTGCTTCTGTATTCAGAGCCTGGTTTACTACAGCATCAACAAATCCCTGGAACTCTGCGTTCTTTGCAACGAAGTCTGTTTCAGAGTTTACTTCTACGATTGCTGCTACCTTGTCATCTTTTACAGCTGCTTTAACAAGACCTTCTGCTGCGATTCTTCCAGCTTTCTTCTCAGCCTTTGCCTGACCATTTTTTCTTAAAAATTCAACGGCTGCGTCCATATCGCCGTTTGTTTCACTAAGAGCTTTTTTACAGTCCATCATTCCTGCGCCTGTCATTTCTCTTAATTCTTTTACCATGCTTGCTGTAACTGCCATTTTGCTTTCCTCCTGAATCTTAGTACGAAATGGATTATTCTTCTACAGTTTCTTCTGCTTCTTCAACTGCTTCTGTATCTTCGCCTTCGAATACTTCTTCGCCAGTTGCTCCCTGATTTGCTTCTACAACAGCGTCTGCCATCTTGGAAACGATCAGTTTAACTGCTCTGATTGCATCGTCATTTCCCGGGATTACATAATCCAGTTCTTCCGGATCACAGTTTGTATCAGCGATACCGATCAGCGGAATTCCAAGTGTATGTGCTTCCTGAACACAGATTCTTTCTTTCTTAGGATCTACTACGAAAATAGCGTCAGGCAGTCTCTTCATGTTCTTGATACCGCCAAGGTTTTTCTCAAGTTTTTCCCATTCTTTCTTTAATGCGATAACTTCTTTCTTCGGAAGCACGTCAAATGTTCCGTCTTCAGCCATTGCTTCGATCTCTTTTAAACGCTCGATTCTGCTCTGGATTGTCTTGAAGTTTGTCAGCATACCGCCAAGCCATCTTTCGTTTACATAGAACATTCCGCAGCGCTCTGCTTCTGTTTTGATAGCATCCTGAGCCTGTTTCTTTGTTCCTACGAAAAGGATTGTGCCGCCTTCTGCTGCGATATCGGATACTGCCTGATAAGCCTCATCTACTTTTCCAACGGATTTCTGTAAGTCGATGATGTAGATTCCGTTTCTCTCTGTGTAGATGTACTCAGCCATCTTAGGGTTCCATCTTCTTGTCTGATGTCCAAAGTGAACACCGGCTTCCAAAAGTTGTTTCATTGAAATAACGCTCATGTTTCTTCCTCCATATTTGTGGTTTTTTACTTCCGCATGTTTCTGCCTTCCGGAACCGCGCTTTTGCCGGCACCGCCGAAAGTAACCGCATGCGTGTTTTTTTGCAACATTCGTAGTATAACATAGAAAAAACGGCCATGCAAGCCGTTTTTTCATGAATTCTTATATTTTACGTTGATTTTACCAGTATCTTCTGTACCATGGGCTTCCGTAAACGCTCTGAACCTTTACGACATCTCCCGGCTGCGGTGCGTGAATCATCTGTCCGCCTCCGATATAGATACCAACATGTCCAACATAGCATACGACATCTCCCGGCTGCGGGCTGGATACTGCCTTACCGCCTGCTCCAAGAGCGGAGGATGTTCTCGCTACGCTGATACCTGCCACACTGTGGCAATATTTTACAAGACCGGAACAGTCAAGTCCTGATCCCGGTGTGTTGCCGCCCCATACATACGGTGTACCAAGACAGCTTCTTGCAGCGCTTACAATCACACTTGCAGCACTTGCATTGCTTGTGCTGGATCCGCCTGAACTGCTGGAACTGGATCCGGAACCTGTACTCGGTTTGGATGTGCTGCTTCCGCTGTTAGATGTTCCACTATTAGAACTTCCACTGCTGGAACTTCCGCTGTTAGAACTTCCACTGCTGGATGTCGTATTCCCCGAGGATGAGCCAGAGGATGTATTGCTGTTCTGGTTTCCCGATGAACCTGACTGGCTGGAAGTCGTATTGGAACTGGAAGAGCTTTCCGCCGCTGCTGCAGCCGCTTCCTCCTGCGCCTTTCTCCGGGCTTCCTCTTCCGCCTTTCTTCTTGCCTCTTCTTCTGCTGCTGCCTGCGCAATCGCTGCCTGAAGCTCCTGATCAAGATTTTCTACTTCTGCCTGTTTCTCAGCCAGTGTCTGACTTAATTGTTCTTTCTGGCTTTCGAAAGATGTCTGCATCTCTTCCAGATTTGCAAGATCTTCTTCCAGGGTCTTTTTCAGGTTTTCAATCTTTTTTGTTGTTTCTACATATTCCTGAAGCTTTTCTCTGTCGTAATTATGTACGGTTTCAATATAGTCTGCCTGATTCAGAAAGTCTGCAATGCTGTTTGATGTAAACAGATCTTCCAGAGCTTTCGTATCGCCCTGTTCATACATATATTTAATCCGGACTTTCATCGACTCATACTGCTGCTGCTGTTTTTCCTCAGCTGCGGCGAGATCTTCTTTCGCCTTCTGGATTTCCTCTCCTTTGCTGACCAGCTTTTCTTCTGTCTCAGAAATCTTGGAAACCATCGTCTGAAGCTGTGCCTGTACAGACTCGACTTCTTTTTCTTTCTGTTCCTTTTCAGCTTTGATTTCATCGGTATTCGGTGCCGCATAAACCGGAGTTGCAAGCATTGAGCTAGCCATCAATGCTATCACCAGTCTCTTCCCAAATTTGTTCATTCTCTTCTCTCCTGTCTAAAACTGCATGTCCGAACTCTTTCGGTCCTTCTTTTTTCACTACAAGGTCTAGTATATCTTATTCTTCTATTCTTTGCAATGTTTTTTAATAATTTTGTAACATTTTTTATGACTATTCCTTCATACAGCCTGAAATCAATGAAATACGTCCAATTCGCACGCCTGAAATCTATGGCTGGCCATGCCCGCTTTTTTTTGTGTTCTCCATATTTCGAATCTGTACAAAGAACACAGACGCCGCAAATGCACAGACAACAGTAATAATTCCCATCCTCAGCGGTGTCTGGAATATCCATTCGTACGCATTCGTTTCCGTCAGAAGCACTGAGCCAAGATTTGCTGCACAGTGCAGCAAAACCGGTGCTTTGATACTTTCGTAAGTCTCATAGGCATATGACAAAAGCAGTCCGAATACAAACGCATACAGAAACTGTACAATATTTCCATGCACAACGGCAAAAATCAGCGCGGAAAACAAAATGGCTTTTCTGGCATCTACCATGTCCCGGATTCTTCTGAAAATAACTCCTCTGTACAGGCACTCTTCAAGAACCGGTACAATCACTCCGAGTCCAATCACTTCGATGATCACCGGTGAAGCGTAAAGTCCTGCTGACGTTGTCTGATAAGAAGCGCTGATGCTGCTGATATTGCTCAGAATCAGGATATTGTTCAGCGCAACTCCGGCTGTCACTCCAAGCAGAACTGCATACAGATAGGTCCATGCCGATGTTTTGCCGGAATCCGGATCCGGTACCGTAAACAACCTTCGGTATTTCTCATCCTTTCTCATCATGTAGATATAAATTGGAAGCGCCAGCACTGCCGCCGCCGACGTAATTTCCGTCGAATGGCTCAGCGCAAATGTCAGTGTTTCTTCCATAAATGTCTGAAACGCAGTCTGGCTTTCATAGGCATGCAGCAGATCCTGTGCACGCGCAGCCAGATAAGCCGCGACAACAACAATATCCACAAGGAAATTGATCGCCCAGTAAATCAAAATCGGAATAATGATTCTCGCAAACGGATTTCCCGGCTGTCTGTTTGGCTGATTATTGAACATTGATTATCTCCTCAAAATATGCTTTGATTTCCTCTTCCTCACCTGTAAGAGAGCCCTGGATCATGCCCGGCTTTCCGCCGCCCCGTCCATGAAATCTCTCGTTCAGCTTTTTGCCCAGATCACGGATATCCCTTTTCTGGCTTCCGATTACATACTGGTACTGCTCGCCCCGTTTCAGGAAAACAGCGCACACAGCAACACTTCGTTCCAGAACGTGATTCATCAGTTCCCGGATGCCGGTCTGATCCAGATCCGTCTCAAACAGGCACTGGCTGTATGTTCCTTCCGGAACCTGCTGTGCCTTCAGGGCAGTCATTTTTCTCTGCAGTTCAATGATCTGATGCTTCTGGTTTTCATTTTCATCCTTCAGTCTCCTGACTGCCTCCGGAAGTTCATCTTCTTTTGCAGAAAGCATCGCCGAAATCTCTTTCATATCTTTTTCGCGTTTTTCATGATCTGCCAGAGCTCTGTCCCCGCTTACCATTGTCACGCGGACTCCACCCTTATAATTCATCATGGCGATCACTTTGATCTGTCCGATTTCTCCGGTAGAGCCGACATGGGTAGCGCAGCAGGCACACCGGTCATACCCCGGGATCCAGACAATGCGCACCTGACCGTCGATTTCAATCTTGCTTCGGTACTCCATTCCTTCCAGTTCTTCTTCGGACGGATAGAGAATCTGAACCGGGATATTCTGGTAAACAGCCCGGTTGGCCTCCTGTTCAATCTCTTCCATCTGCTCTTTTGTGACCGGTCCGTTAAAGTCCATGGTGCACAGATCATCTCCGAGATGAAATCCTACATTCTGATATCCGAACCGTTTATGTACCAGCCCGGACAAAATGTGCTCTGCTGTATGCTGCTGCATTCTGGAAAACCGGATCTTCCAGTCTATCTCTCCGTCGATCGTGCTTCCTGCTTCCAGCGGCTCTTCCGTATAATGGATGACTTCCCCGTCTTTCTCCTGTGTATCCGTCACCCGGATCCCGGAAAGCCATCCGATATCTCCATACTGCCCTCCGCCTTCCGGAAAGAAGGCGGTACGGTCCAGAATTACTTCATATCCATCCCTGCCGGATGCTTCCTGGCAGGAACGAACCGTTGCAGTAAAGGTTTTTGTATAGACATCCTGATTATACAGTCGTTCTGTCATAGTCCTACATCCTTTCCGGCGCTTCAAATCCAAGCAGATCGATGGAGGTCTCCAGAATCGTCCTTACCAGATCAAGCAGTGCGATATATCCCTGCTTCTTTTCTTCATCCTCTTCGCCAAGGATTCTGTTATCATGGTAGAAACGGTTGAAGCTGTTTGCCAGATCGTAAATGTAACCGCAGATCTTATGAGGAGCAAGCTCTTCATATGCCTGATCCAGGACTGCGGTAAATTTCGCTGCTTCCAGCATCAGCGCCCGCTCAGAATCAGAGTGCGGTGCTTTCACGGAACATGTATCCAGATTTCCTCCGTTTTCGGCGTATTTATTCAGGATGGATTTGATCCGGACAATGGTGTACAGAATGTACGGTCCTGTATTTCCTTCAAAAGAAGAAAATTTGTCCAGATCAAAGACATAGTCTTTGGATGCCTGGTTGGAAAGGTCTCCGTATTTTAATGCTGCAAGTCCGACCATCTGAGCTGTCTTTTCAGCCTCCTCCGGAGCAACTGTCCGGTTTTCCGCAATCTTCTGGGACATCTCTTCGTTGATTTCACGAATCAGATCGGAAAGACGCATGACACCGCCTGCTCTTGTCTTAAACGGCTTTCCGTCTTTTCCATTCATCGTTCCAAAACCGATGAAAGTCAGCTTGGTATCCTCCGGAACAATTCCCGTTTTCTTTGCGCAGCGGAACACCTGTACAAAGTGAAGTTCCTGACGCTTGTCAACCACATAGATTACTTCATCCGGCTGATAGAGTTCTTCTCTTTCCACAAGTGTGGCAAGATCTGTCGTATCATAGAGGGCTGCTCCGTCTGACTTCAGAATCATACACGGCGGAATTTCCTTTGTATCTGTCTCCTCCTTGACATCGACTACGAGAGCCCCCTGATCCAGATGAGCGAATCCTTTTTCTTTGAGCATTTCCACCATATCCGGAATATACGGCTGTGCATCTGCCTCTCCTTTCCAGAGGTCAAATGTTACATTCAGGTTTTCATAATTCTTTTTCAGATCGGCAATCGATACGTTCATGATGTGCTTCCAGAGTGCACGGTATCCTCTTCTTCCGTTCTGAAGCTCAAATGTCGCTTTCAGAGCTTCTTCTTTATAGTCCTCGTGCTCTTTTGCATAGGCACTCGCATATGGATAGATTTCTTCCAGGTCATTGATTGTAAACGGTGCTTCTTCCGGGTATTCACCGGTGAACTGCTCGTCAAAATACGGAAGATCCGGATTCCGTTTCTGAAGCTCTGTAATGACAAGTCCCATCTGGTATCCCCAGTCTCCAAGATGAACATCTCCGATAACCTCATGTCCCTTAAACCGCAGAATCCGCTTTAAACTTTCCCCAATTACTGCTGAACGAAGATGTCCCACATGAAGCGGCTTTGCCACGTTTGCGCCTCCGAAATCCATAATGATGCGTTTCTTCTGAGCTGCATGCTCTACGCCAAGCTGCCCGGACTTTCTCATCTCTTCTGCATAGGAAGAAAGAAACTCTTTTTTTACTTTCATATTGATAAATCCCGGATTTACCGCCTGTACATCCTCCAGTGCTTCACTCTCTTGAAGGTGAGTCAGTACGTCCCCCGCAATCATAATCGGAGCTTTGTGGTAGGTCTTAGCCGCTGCCATCGCTCCATTGCACTGATATTCACATAAATCCGGACGATTGGATAAGGTCACTTTCGCAAAGCTTCCGTCATATCCTGCTTTTTCAAATGCTGCTTTCATTTCCTCTTCCAGAAAATCTACCAGTTTTTTCATCTCATTCGTCCTTCTTTCTTTATTTCTCTGATTTTTATATAAAATTACGTTCCTTATATTCTAACATAGGAAAGAATCTCCAACAACCATATTTTTGAGCTCTTGCGCTTTTTTCTCTTTTAGTATATAATAACAGAAATCATTATTGTTTTGAGAGGAAATCACTATGACAAAAGAAAAAAGACAAACTCCGCTTCTCGGCTCCCATGTCGGGATGAGCGGAAAAGATATGCTGCTTGGCTCAGCCAAAGAAGCGGCCTCCTATCAGGCTGATACCTTTATGTTTTATACCGGCGCGCCTCAGAATACAAGACGGAAAGACATCAGCGAGCTTCGTATCCCGGAAGCGTGGGATTTTATGAACTCCCATCACATTTCTGATATTGTCGTTCACGCACCTTATATTATCAATCTTGGAAATTCTGTGAAACCGGAGACCTTTCAGCTTGCGGTCGAGTTTCTCGCTCTGGAAATCGAACGTACAGCAGCATGCCAAAGCCGCACGCTCATTCTTCATCCGGGTGCCCATGTCGGCGCCGGTGTAGATGCCGGGATTGCTCAGGTCATCAAAGGGCTTAATGAAGTACTGACAAAAGATACCCCTTGTCAGATCGCGCTGGAAACGATGGCAGGCAAAGGCTCAGAGCTTGGCCGCTCCTTTGAAGAGCTGGCCCGGATTTATAGCGGCGTCACCTATAATGAAAAGCTTCGTGTCTGCTTTGACACCTGCCACACACATGACAGCGGATATGACATCCGGAATGATTTTGACGGTGTCATCGAAACCTTTGACCGGATTCTCGGAAAAGACCAGATTGCGGTCTTCCATATCAATGACAGCAAAAATCCGCGGGGTGCACAAAAAGACCGCCATGCCAATATCGGTCAGGGCGAAATCGGATTTGAGGCTCTTGCTTCCATCGTACACCATCCAGATTTCATGGAAGTACCAAAGATTCTGGAAACACCTTATATCCCTTCCGTCGAAAATCCAAAGAAAACGCTCCCGCCTTACCGCCGCGAAATTGAGATGCTCCGAAACCGCAAGTTTTCTGAAGAACCTGCGTAACATTTCCCGGACAACAACAAAAAAAACCTGTCGAAAAATCCGACAGGTTTTTACACACCTAGGCGGATTCGAACCGCCGCACCCGCCTCCGGAGGGCGGTGCTCTATCCCCTGAGCTATAGGTGTATTTCTGCGTCATGTGAACGCATTGATTATAATACCACATCTTTTACAGATTGTAAAGAGAAAAAATTCGACGAATTTCCGGATATTTTTCAGTTTTTCATTGAAATTTTTCTTTCCATTCAGTATGATATATGTTAAATAAAAAATCTTGTAAGGAAGGAATTATCATGCAGCTTCTTAAAGAACGTATCTTAAAAGACGGGGTTGTCAAGCCGGGAAATGTCCTGAAGGTCGACAGCTTCCTGAATCATCAGATGGACATTGACTTAATAAATGAAATCGGAAAGGAATTCCGCAGACGGTTCCCTTCTGAAAAGATTACAAAAATATTGACAATCGAAGCTTCCGGAATCGGGATCGCCTGTATCGCGGCACAGTATTTCCATGTTCCGGTTGTTTTTGCGAAAAAGGCACAGAGCATCAATATCGACGGAGAAGTTTACCATTCCAAGGTAGAGTCTTTCACACACAAACGGACTTACGATGTGATTCTCTCCAAGAAGTTCCTCGGACCGGACGATCATGTCCTGATCATCGACGATTTTCTGGCAAACGGATGCGCCCTTCTCGGGCTGATCTCCATCGTCAAGGATGCACAGGCTACCATTGAAGGTGCCGGAATCGTTATTGAGAAAGGCTTCCAGCAGGGCGGCGACAAGATCCGTGATCTTGGTATCCATCTGGAATCTCTTGCGATCATTTCATCCATGACCGACACTTCTCTCACATTTAAAGAAGATTAGATAAGGCAAAGCAGAATCGGATAGGGGAGATTTGACCCTCCCCTTCCACACCACGTAGCGTACCGTTCGGTACTACGCGGTTCAATAGTTTACACGTACTTTCAGATAGTGGGCAGTCATGGATGGATATCCAAGTCTGTC
>NZ_NFLO01000034.1:0-14905 GCF_002160935.1 Drancourtella sp. An12
ACAAAATCACTTAAACTATGAAAGATGGCGAGCCGTGTACATCGAGAGGTGTAAGCACGGTTCTGGAGGGGGTTACGCCAAGACCACGGACGAAAGGAAGTATGGCGTGGCGTTTCCTACCTTATGAGCTTTACACCATGCAGCGTTATCTTCAGTATGAACGCCTGCAAGAACTGAACATGACCCACTTCGACTGCTGGGCTTCCCGATTTGGGGAGACCGTCACAGCATTGGAGCTGGCACCAGAAGGCACCGGCTACCGGGCAAGGACGAGATTCAGCAAGTTCTTTAACCTGCCGGAGCTGATGAACCTGTTCAAAGAAGTGGCCGACATTAAGACTGCCGACCAGCTGAATCTGCCTACCCCGGAAGTGGAATACCACAACATCGTGGCGCAGCCTACCGAACATCAGCAGGAAATGGTCAAGGCCCTTTCGGAGCGCGCATCGCTGGTACACAGCGGAACCGTTGACCCGTCCCAGGACAATATGCTCAAGATTACCTCGGATGGCCGCAAGCTGGGGCTGGACCAGAGGATCGTCAACCAGATGCTGCCGGACGAACCCGGAACAAAGGTCAATCAGTGCGTAGAGAACATCATGCAGATCTGGCGGGATGGCGAAGCTGACAAGCTGACCCAGCTGGTCTTCTGCGACATTTCTACACCACAGGCAAAAGCTCCTGCAAGCAAGGCGGCGAAAACGCTGGATAATCCACTGCTTCACGCACTGGAAAGCACCGTGCCGCTGCCGGAGCAGGAACCGGCCTTTACGGTATATGACGATATTCGTCAAAAGCTCATTGCCCAGGGGATGTCTGCTGACCAGATCGCTTTTATCCATGAGGCCAATACCGAGGTGCGGAAAAAGGAGCTGTTCTCCAAAGTCCGTACCGGTCAGGTGCGTGTGCTTATGGGCAGCACTGCCAAGATGGGCGCAGGCACCAATGTGCAGGACCGTCTGGTGGCACTTCATGACCTGGACTGTCCGTGGAGACCGGGAGACCTTGCCCAGAGAAAGGGCCGTATCGAGCGCCAGGGCAACCAGAATCCCCTTGTCCATGTGTACCGCTATGTGACCGAAGGAACCTTTGACGCATATCTCTGGCAGACGGTGGAGAACAAGCAGAAATTCATCAGCCAGATCATGACTTCTAAATCGCCGGTGCGCTCCTGCGATGATGTGGATGAAACCGCCCTCAGTTTTGCCGAGATCAAGGCTCTGTGTGCCGGAGATCCCCGTATCAAAGAGCGTATGGATTTGGATGTGGAGGTATCCCGCCTGAAGCTGATGAAAGCCGACCACCAGAGTAAGCAGTACCGCTTGGAGGATCAGTTGCTCAAATATTTCCCGGAGGAGATTGAAAAGCACAAGGGCTTTATCAAAGGCTTTGAATCTGACCTGGAGGTTTTGGCAGCTCACCCGCACCCGGAGGACGGCTTTGCCGGTATGGAGATTCGTGGAGATCTGCTGACCGATAAGGAGAACGCCGGTGCTGCCCTTTTGGATGCCTGCAAGGAGGTCAAAACCTCCGATCCGGTGCAGATCGGCAGCTACCGGGGCTATGCCATGTCTGTGGAATTTTCCGCTTGGAAACAGGAATATACGCTCCTGCTGAAAGGACAGATGACCCACCGGGCAACCCTTGGTACAGACCCTCGCGGAAATCTTACCCGTATCGACAATGCCCTCGCCCAGATGCCCCAGCGTCTGGAGGCGGCAAAGGCCCAGCTGGATAACCTCTATCAGCAGCAGGCTGCCGCAAAGGAGGAAGTTGGAAAGCCATTCCTTTATGAAGAAGAACTGAGAAGCAAAAACGCCCGTCTGGTGGAGCTGGATACCCTGCTCAACATAGACGGAAAGGAACCGGCACACGCTGAGGCTGTTGTTGCCAAAAGCACACGGCCTTCGGTATTGGATCATCTGAAACGCCCGATGCCGCCCCGCAGTACAGACAAGAAACCAAAACAGCATGAGGAGGTGCGATAACATGAATACCAACGATCTGAATACGACGCTTTATGAAAAGATGGCTGCTGAGCAGGACAAATACAGGGACTGGCTGAAAAGCCAGCCCCCGGAAGAAATCCTGCACCACACCTATGAGTACACCATCCGTGAGGACATCGTGATGGCGATGGAGGAACTGGAGCTGACCGACGCCCAGGCCAAGGCGCTTTTGGAATCTCCCTCGCCGCTGGCGGATGTGTACCGCTATTTTGAAAAGCTGGAGACCGGCTATATGGATGTGATCCGGGACAGCATTGAGAACCGTGCCGACGATGTGTGCAGAGCTAAAGAGGAACTGCGAACAACACCGGTCTATCCCCACTCTGCCGCCTATGCGAGAGAACATAGGGAACTGGAGCAGTACCGGGCTTCCAACAATGCAAATCTCCAATGCAAGGAATCAATTGAAGCGGCGGTGCGGGAACACTTCGACGGAATGTATCTCAGCCACGATGCGGCAAAGGGTGTGATCGAGACCTATGGCATGGAGCGTGTGGCTATGGTTCTTGCCAACACCGTCCAGCTTCAGGACTGGGATGGGCGCTACTCCCGACGCAACAAAGAATGGGCTAAGACCATTCCCAACGATAATCCCGAAACTGTCCGTTGTGGTTATGCCTTAAACAGCCACCCTGCTGTGCTGGATGGTTTTATTGATCTGGTGCGAGAAGAACAGCAGCACAGTCGTACTCAGGGAGAAAAACTGCAACCGTCTCGCCCCTCAGTACGGGATAAGCTCAAACAGGAGCTGCCTGCCCACAAGCCTGCCGCCCCGAAGAAACGGGAGCCGGAACGATAACCATGGCAAAGCGTAAGCGGGATGTTCCGGTTTTGTTTTGGGTGTCCGCAGAGGAACTGGAGCTGATCCATCAAAAGATGCAGCAATACGGGACAGAAAATTTGAGTGCTTATCTGCGGAAAATGGCACTGGATGGATATGTGGTCAAGCTGGATCTGCCGGAGCTGAAGGAGCTGGTCTCCCTGATGCGCCGAAGCAGCAATAACTTGAATCAGCTGACCCGCAAAGTGCATGAGACCGGGCGGGTTTATGATGCCGATCTGGAGGATATATCCCAGCGGCAGGAACAGTTATGGGAGGGTGTGAAGGAAATCCTTACCCAGCTTTCTAAACTTTCATAACAGGGATAGGTACTCCATTTGCGGAGGGAGGAACGGCGTTTCTTCGCTGCACCTCCCTCCGCTTTTTCTTTTTGCCGGTATCCTTGTCTTTTGCCTGTTTGTACCGGATAATATGAGTAGAATAAGAAGTAAAACAAAGGAGTGAAAACAGATGCTGACCTTTGAAAAAGTGCTGGAGATTTTTGCGGACTACCTAACCACAGACGAGACCATCGAAGTTTATATCAGCCGTCACGGATGTGTAAGGGTTGAATTTGACCAAGACTTTCACTATTGCACCGGTGAGGTGTGCCATACTCCCAAGGAATTGTTCGACCTCTTAGCCGATGATTACCGGACTTATCTGGAGATTGAACTGACCAAAGGCAGACGGGAGCTTACGGAAGATGATGAGAGAGAAGCGGATGCCCTGTGCAAACGGTATCTGAACCGCTGGAAGGAGGAACTGGAATGAAGATTTTGAAATGCCTGCTGATGATCGTAACTGCACCGGTTATTTTGGTGCTGACGCTTTTTGTATGGTTCTGCACAGGGCTGATCTACATATCCGGTCTGGTGCTTGGCCTGCTCAGCATTGTGATTGCCCTGCTTGGCGTGGCTGTGCTTATTACCTATTCCCTGCAAAATGGTGTGATTTTGCTGGTTATGGCATTTTTGATTAGCCCGATGGGGGTGCCGCTGGCTGCAATCTGGCTGCTGGGAAATGTGCAGAGTTTGAAATTTGCCATTCAGGATTGGGTGTATGGATAAAAAATACGCAAAGCCACAAAATGCCAAACACCGTCTGTTAAATTTGGAAAGAGGAACTATATATCCACGACTTTACTTTTAAACTAATATCGCGTATAATATTAGTGCGAAAGGAAGTGATATGATGGGACAATTTGAACAGCTGGATCAGATGCTAACAGCACAAGAAGGAATGCTACGAACATCACAGGTCGTATCTTCTGGAATTTCAAAGCCGGTATTTTATGATTATGTGCGTTCACGAGATTTGGATAGAGTCGCACATGGGATTTATCTGTCCAAAGATTCCTGGGTGGATGCCATGTATCTGCTTCATTTGCGATTTGAACAAGCAGTATTTTCACATGAAACAGCTTTATTTTTTCACGATCTGACAGACCGTGAGCCAATAGAATATACAGTTACGGTCAAAACTGGATGCAATCCAAGCAAAATGAAAGCAGAAGGCATTCAAGTTTTTACGATTAAAGCAGACTTACATGATGTAGGACTTACAACAGCGAAAACTCCGTTCGGGCATACTGTGCCGGTTTATGATATGGAGCGAACGATCTGTGATTTGATCAGAAGCCGCAGCAGAATTGAAATTCAGACTTTTCAGGGAGCGCTAAAATCTTATGCCCGTAGAAAAGATAAGAACCTGCGAGCTTTAATGCAATATGCTGGGATGTTTAAGGTGGAAACGATTTTACGGCAGTATTTGGAGGTGCTTTTATGATAAAAATAGAAAGACAGATTGAAGTCATTGTTACTCAGAAAAAGAGTCGAAAGAGATTTTAATTGAAGATTTTGCAGAAAAATTGCAAAATCAATCCATAAATATTGATTTGAGTGTTTTTATTGATTCTGTGGTATAATAATTTTAATAGCACCCACAGTGAGGAGGGTACAAAATGGATAACAATTTGCAAATAAATCAAAATGCAGAACAGACCTATCATTCCATTCGCCAGTCTATTGTATCAGCACAGCATAAACTAAGTGCTGCGGTGAACTACGCAATGGTAATAACTTATTGGGAAATCGGAGAACAGATTTATAAAGCATGTGGAGAAAATGACAGAGCAGCATATGGGAAAAATTTGTTGGACTATCTTTCGGCGCAATTAACTGCTGAGTTTGGAAAGGGTTTTGACAAATCAAATCTTCGTAAGATGAGGCAGTTCTACTGTACATTCCCAATTCGAGACACACTGTGTCTTGAATTGAGTTGGTCACATTATCGCCTTTTGATGCGTGTACCAGATGAGCAGGCACGAACCTTTTATATGGAGGAATGTGTAAAGTCTGCGTGGAGCGTTCGGCAGTTAGAACGGCAGATCAACACGATGTACTATCAGAGAATTTTAGCAAGCCAAGACAAAGCAGCTGTTTCAAAAGAAATTCAAACAACAGAACCGAAACCTGAATATGAAAAAATAATCAAAGATCCTTATGTGATGGAATTTTTGCAGATTCAGCCAGATACCCATGTGTATGAGGGTGAACTGGAACAGGCATTGATTGATCACCTTCAGCATTTTCTTCTGGAACTGGGACGAGGATTTTCTTTTGTAGCACGGCAAAAGCGGTTTACGCTGGATGGACAGGATTTTTTCATCGACTTAGTATTTTACAATTACATTTTGAAATGCTTTGTTCTGATTGATTTGAAGATGGGAAAACTGACCCATCAGGATCTGGGACAAATGCAGATGTATGTGAACTATTATACTCGTGAAATGATGAATGAGGGAGATTCACAGCCTATCGGTATTGTCCTTTGTGCAGACAAAGGCGACTCCATTGTAAAGTACACGCTGCCGGAAGATAATCACCAGATATTTGCATCAAAATATTTTACTTATCTGCCGACAGAAGAAGAATTGAAGCATGAATTAAATTTGGACGATTTTTATAAGCTGGAAGAATGATATGGGTGCTAACAACAAAATCTGTCCGAATTGTGGTAGGAAAATGAAACAGCAGTTTATTGGTTTGCAGCATTGTAAATGCGGTATGAGTTGGAAAAAGGATGAAGGCTTTTTGGAAAGAACACCAGACATGGTCTTTGCACTGGAAAGGCAAACGATCGGTAAAAAAGTAAAACAGATTCCTGTCATAAGATACAAAACAGATAATTAACACAAGACGGTCTGCTACGGCAGGCCGTTTTCTTTTTCGGGAAGGAGGTCTGACCTATGGCAACCACAAGAATCATGCCGCTTCATGTCGGCAAGGGCCGCACAGAAAGTCGGGCGATCAGTGACATCATCGACTATGTGGCCAATCCAAAGAAAACAGATAACGGCAGACTCATTACCGGCTATGCGTGTGACAGCCGGACTGCGGATGCAGAGTTCCTTCTGGCAAAGCGGCAGTACATTGCCGCTACCGGACGAGTGCGCGGTGCGGATGATGTGATTGCCTATCATGTGCGCCAGTCGTTCCGCCCCGGTGAGATCACACCGGAGGAAGCCAACCGGTTGGGCGTAGAATTTGCCAAGCGTTTTACCAAGGGCAATCATGCCTTTGTGGTCTGTACTCACATAGACAAATCGCACATTCATAATCACATTATCTGGTCATCGGTCAGCTTAGAATATGACCGGAAATTCCGAAACTTTTGGGGCAGCACCAAGGCGGTTCGTCGGCTAAGTGACACCATCTGCATTGAGAATGGACTGTCCATTGTAGAGAATCCGAACCCTCATGGAAAGAGCTATAACAAATGGCTGGGCGATCAGGCAAAGCCATCTCACCGAGAGCTGCTTCGTGTGGCGATTGACAACGCATTATCACAAAGCCCTGCTAATTTTGAGGAGCTGCTGAAGCTGCTGCAAGAGTCCGGCTGTGAGGTATCAAAACGCGGGAAATCATATCGCTTGAAGCTCCCCGGTTGGGGGAAAGCCGCCCGCATGGACAGCCTGGGCGAAGGATATGGATTGGAAGATTTGCAGGCAGTTCTCTCCGGCAAGAAAGCGCATATCCCACGAAAGAAAACAGTCACACAGGCAGAGCCGCCGAAGGTCAATCTGCTGGTGGACATTCAGGCAAAATTGCAGGCAGGAAAAGGTGCTGGTTATGCTCGATGGGCCAAGGTTTTCAATCTGAAACAAATGGCACAGACCATGAATTACTTGTCAGAGCATAACCTGCTGGAGTATGCGGTTTTGGAAGAAAAGGCTGCGGCTGCCACGGCACATCACAATGAACTTTCGGCGCAGATCAAAGCGGCTGAAAAGCGCATGGCAGAGATTGCTGTTCTGCGTACTCACATCGTAAATTATGCCAAGACCCGTGAGGTCTATGTGGCATACCGCAAGGCAGGCTACTCTAAGAAATTCCGGGAGGAACATGAGGAAGAAATTCTGCTCCACCAGGCTGCTAAGAATGCCTTTGATGAGATGGGAGTCAAGAAGCTGCCCAAGGTCAAAGAGTTGCAGACGGAGTACGCGAAATTGCTGGAAGAAAAGAAAAAGACCTATGCCGAGTACCGGCGTTCCCGTGAGGAAATGCGGGAGCTTTTAACGGCAAAGGCCAATGTGGATCGGGTCCTGAAAATGGAGGTAGAACAGGATGTTGAAAAAGAAAAAGACCACGGCCAGCGGTAAGCTGGTCCTGGTCAAAAGCGTTCGCAGAACGCGCAGCCACAGAATGAAATTCTGTGTTCAAAGGGGTTTGGGGGCGCTGCCCTCAACAAGCAAGCGGAGAGGAAAATCACGGAGGGATTTTGCACTCTGCGGGTCGGTGTGTATTAACACCGGCATTGCTTGCCACTTTTGTTCGCAAACAATATCCGTATCCTTTACACGATGATTTACTTTTATTATCATAGTCGTAATAAGTATATAAACTACTTACATATAAGCACCTAAAATATGAAAGGGCTGATAAAATGATGACCTTTGAAAAGGTTTTAGAAGTATTCAACGATTACCTAAATAAAGATAGTGTTTTGGAGGTGGTGAACACTAAGCGAGGATACACCGTTATGATTTGGGAT
Source organism: Drancourtella sp. An12 (assembly GCF_002160935.1). Taxonomy (NCBI): domain Bacteria; kingdom Bacillati; phylum Bacillota; class Clostridia; order Eubacteriales; family Oscillospiraceae; genus Drancourtella; species Drancourtella sp. An12. The sequence continues at coordinate 7,885 of NZ_NFLO01000034.1, forward strand.
GAAAAAGATGAGCAATGGTTTGGTGTGGAACATTGCAAAGCCCCCGAGCTTTTACGGGATGCCTTACTTGATGGCTATCGTGATTTTTTAGAGCAACAACTTACTCATAACCGCAGGAGTTTAACCGAAACAGAAATCTTAGATATTCAAAACCGATGTGAACAGCTTTATGATTTGTGTGGAGAATAAAAAAATAACCTAAAAAGTGCGATAGCCTGTGTAGGTGTCGCACTTTTTTCAGTTGGCTTGGCTTACGAAAACAGCGTTAATTATTCCGCAGTTTCTCTTGCCTTTTTCAAGCCTTGAGCCGTAGCTTCCATCACGATAAGCTCCTTTTCTTCCATATCATTCAACAGTACATCAACTTGTTTGCGGCGATTGTTGTCGCCATCTTCATTGCATGGAAAAAAGAACTTGTCTACAGAGATGTCAAGCAAGGTAGTAATGAGATAAAATTTGTTAAGCCTTGGGTGCTGCCCCCTGTTCTCTATATACATAATAGAGCGTGGCGTAAGGTCTACCAGTTGGGCAAGATATTCCTGTGTCCACTCTTTTGCTTCCCGAGCTTTTTTTATCGCTATACCTAACGGCTTAAAATCAAGTTTTCTTTCATCTTGGTACATTTTAATATCACCCTATATCATTGTACATTTCGGGTGATGATATTTGAACGAAGTATGATTTTATGTTTAGTAGTGTATAATTTCGTATTAGTGGAGAGAAACTTGCTATTATTCGTCATTCCGTATATAATAATTATATACTCTTTGCGAAAGGAAGTTGATATTATGGATTACATTTCTGTGAAAGCCGCTTCTGAAAAATGGGGCATATCGGAAAGACGGATACAAAAATTATGTGAGGAAAATCGCATTGACGGAACTGAAAAATTTGGTCGTGCATGGATGATACCAAAAGATGCAGAAAAACCCGTTGATGGACGTATGAAAACAAGGAACAAACAGGAGGAGAATCATGGAATTTAATGAAAAGCTACAACAGCTTAGGACTGGAAAGAACTTAACGCAGGAACAACTTGCGGAGCAATTATATGTATCAAGAACAGCCATTTCAAAATGGGAAAGCGGCAAGGGTTACCCTAACATTGAGTCGCTCAAGTGTATTTCTAAATTCTTTTCTGTGACCATAGATGAACTGCTATCGGGCGAAGAACTGATTACACTTGCCGAAACTGAAAATCGTTCCAACTTGAAAAAAATTTACAGTTTCATTTATGGAATATTAGATATGATGGCGGTTACTTTTATACTTTTGCCGTTGTATGGTAACCTTGTTGACGGATATATTTATTCTGTCAATCTACTTTCATTTACAGACACTACCCCAATATATCTTGCAATCTATTGGATTGTTTTTATTGTTTTGATTGCACTTGGGATAGCGAAACTGATGTGTGTTTGTTTTGAAAAGGAATCATGGAGCAACATAATCACAAAATGCTCTCTCGTGCTGAGTACGCTTTTTATCTGCTTCTTCGCTGCGGCAAGACAACCCTATGTAACCGCCCTTATGTTTCTGCTATTTGTTGCTAAAATATTTGTCTGGATAAAGCAAACCCAAACAAAGTAAAATGCCATAAACCCTTTAAAATAGGCTCTGACACGATAAGTGTCGGAGCTTTTTTCGTGCTGACATCTATTGTGTCGGCATTGTGACGGTAGATTTCTTGGCTTCTATGCAATACTCGTGGATAATAAGATTGTGGTCAGCGAAAACAAGAACAGCAACCCACGGAAAGGAGAATCAAATATGGATTATATCATTGAAACAGAAAATCTTACGAAGCGATACGGAACAGCCACCGTTGTCGATAAGGTAAATCTTCATGTGCCAAAGGGCAAAATTTATGGTTTGCTCGGCAGAAACGGAGCAGGCAAAACCACAGCAATGAAAATGATGTTGCAGCTTGCTTTCCCAACGGAGGGAACGGTACGCTTGTTTGGCACAAACTATAAGGAAAATATCCATACCCTTTATAGCAAAGTAGGCTCTATTATCGAAACACCGGGATTTTACAGTAATTTAACAGGGTATGAGAATTTGCAAATTCTCGCTAAACTGCGAGGGGGAGTATCTAAAAGTGGAGTAGAAAAAGCTCTTGAAGTTGTGGGGCTGCATAAGGAGAAAAGAAAAGTCTTTTCCGATTATTCCCTCGGAATGAAGCAACGGCTTGGTATTGCCGCCGCCATTATGCACGAGCCGGAGCTTTTAATACTTGACGAACCGATTAACGGACTTGACCCCATTGGAATAGTTGAAATACGCTCATTTTTATCTGAACTTAGTCACAATCATGGCATTACCATTTTTATCTCAAGCCATGTTTTAAGCGAGATTGAACAGATAGCAGATATTATCGGCGTTATGCACGAGGGGCATTTAGTAGAGGAAGTGAATATATCCGAGCTTCACAAAAGGAATCGAAAATACATTCAATTTGATTTATCTGACAGTGAGATAGCCGGAAAGATTTTAGAAAACCACTACCACATGACGGATTTTACAGTGCAGGACGGTACGGTGAGAATTTATGACTTTAGCCAAAGTGTTGGAGAAATCAATCGAGAATTTGCACGAAATGGACTGCTCGTGACAAGGATAAATGATAGTGAGGAAAACTTAGAGGACTACTTTTCTAAACTGATTGGAGGTGGCGGTATTGCTTAATCTTATTTCTTGTGAATTATTAAAACTAAAGCGTTCAAAAATGGTGCTAATTAGTGTGGCAGGGGTATTATCTACCCCACTTTTGATGTTAATAGAAGCCTTGCAAACACATTTTGATAAGCCGGAGATTATCTTTACCTTGTCTGACATATACAGCGACAGTGTACTGTATATCATGCTGCTGGTAAACATTATGATATATGTGGCAATTGCAGCTTACTTGTTTAGCAGAGAGTACACAGAAAGCACCCTCAAAACCATATTGCCCATACCCATTTCAAGGACAAAACTATTAATTGGAAAATTTTGCACCCTGCTTCTTTGGATTGTTATGCTAACCCTTGTAACATGGGCAGGTATATTTATCGTTTGTGGGCTATATGACGCTGTCTTTACATTGGAGGGATATAGCTTACTAGTGGCAATAGTATGGCTCCCCAAGTTTTTGTTTGGCAGTATCCTGATGTTTTTAACAGTTTCTCCTTTTGTGTTTGTTGCTATGAAAACAAAAGGATTTGTCGCCCCGATGATTGGCTCTGCCGTGATTGTCATGGGAAGTGCCGCACTTTCAAATCAAGAATGGGGAGCGTTGTATCCGTGGACAGCCACCTATTTCTTGGTGCAGGGTAAACTTCAGAGTACCGGCTATCCTACACTGCTGTCTGTATCTATTATTATTCTTGTATCAGCAGTTGGTTTTCTTATGACCTTTCATCATTTTAAAAAGGAGGATTTGAAATAATGGTACTTGATTTTATAGAAATTTTAAAAGTTATTTTTCTTGGAATTGTTGAGGGTATTACTGAGTGGCTACCTATCAGCAGCACAGGACATATGATTCTTGTGGACGAATTTATCACACTTAATATGAGCGAAGCATTTAAAGAAATGTTTTTTGTTGTTATTCAACTTGGAGCTATACTCGCAGTGGTTGTAATGTTTTGGAACAAGATGTTTCCCTTTCAATTTAAGAACAAAGCACAGTCAATTGTTAAAAAGGATACTTTCTCGTTGTGGTTCAAGGTTGCGGTAGCTTGTGTACCGTCAGCTATTATGGGGATTCTATTTGATGATTATTTGGATGCTTACCTCCAAACCCCCATTGTGATTTCAATCATGTTAATCTTTTATGGTTTGTTATTCATTCTCATAGAAAATTGGAATAAAAAGCGTACTCCTACTACTATGGCACTTTCTGACATCAGCTATAAAACAGCAATCTTGATAGGGGCATTTCAAGTGTTATCACTTATACCCGGCACATCACGGTCGGGAGCAACGATTATAGGTGCTTTACTCATAGGAGTTTCACGAGTGGCAGCAGCAGAGTTTACTTTTTTCCTCGCAGTACCTACTATGCTTGGAGCAAGTGCTTTTAAGCTGTTAAAATTCGGGTTTGAATTTACAAGTGCAGAACTGCTCGCTCTTGTTCTCGGTATGGCTGTGGCATTTGCGGTATCTGTCTTAGTAATTAAATTCCTAATGAACTTTATCAAAAAACATGATTTTAAGGTGTTTGGTTGGTATCGAATTGTGCTTGGTATACTTGTTGTACTTATAAAATCTTAATAATGCGTTTTCTTTGTGCGCGAATAAAAATGCCAGTTGGTCCTTAAGATCAGCTGGCATTTTTGTTTCTGGGGATGGAAAACAACCCAGAGATTCTCGTTGTCGATCTCCTCCTGATTTTAGTTTGCATGGTGAATTTTGCAAATTGAATCTACAGGAGGTTAATAATGGGATTTAATTATGGATATGAGAAAAAGAAGTTTGATAGTAGATGGAAGCGTTTAGAAGTTGAGTATTGTGATGCAGGGATGAGCGAAGAACAGATTGCTGCCATGAAAGAATATGACTGGGCATGGTTTTGCAGTCAAAGGGTTTTTCAAAACCATACGCAACCAATACCTTGTGAACAATATGATGAAGTATGTGGTCAATCACAGCTGTTCCGAAAGTTTGCATCGTTATCTTATCAATGGGATGTTGATAAGATTGATCAAACGCGATATGGATGGTTGGCTTCGGTGGAAAACGAACAACTACTGTTGAGATTGAAGAAGCTGTCGAAGAAAGATTTGGAGCTATTGACATTACTTTTTGTGGATGGTTATCGTCAAATTGATGTAGCACGTCTTTGGCATTGTTCCAGAAGTGCTGTTGCACAAAGATTTAAAAAAATAAAAAAATTTTTGAATAACACTTAACAAATGAAGCGTATCAGTGCCTACCCATTGAGGGAAGAACATTCTCCCAATGTGGAGCTTGACAATTTCATAGACGGCATTTCCGGTACATAACCTATGTACGAGCGAATCAGGCACCCGAAACTTGGAGAAAAAGCCAGGAATAACGGCCATGTGGTATATAGCCTGGATTTTGAAGTGACACCGCATCAGCTGCGGCACACCTACATCACCAATCTGATTCATTCTTCGGTGGACCCCAAAACGGTACAATATTTGGCGGGCCATGAAAGCAGCAAAATCACGATGGACATTTACGCAAAGGTCAAATACAACAGGCCGGATGATCTTGTCAAAGCAATGGGCTGTGCCTTTGACTTATGGGACGCTGTGTAAGTTCCGAACAATTCAGAAAATGAAGTAAGAGCGAGACAAGGATGTCTCGCTCTTAGTTTTTCCTTGGCCGTATCTTTGATTCAATTTGAAATCTCTGATAAAAAGGAGGTGTAGATACATCACCACGCGAGAAAGGAAATTAATTATGGCAAAGAAGAAAAAAAACATACCTCAATATGGAACCGTCACACGAAAGGGTGTCCTGTATTACAGAACCCGGATTCTGGACGCAGACGGCAAGCAGGTGAGCTTGTATGGGACTACCTGCGAGGAACTGTACGATAAAGAGCAGGAGGCGAGACGCCAGGTAGCGGAGATCATCTTCCACCGGGAGCATCCTACTGTGGCCGAGTATTGTGAGAAGTGGCTGTTGATGCAATCCGCAAAAGTGTCGCCGGCTACACTGAAGGGCTACGCCTCCAATATGAAGAACTACATCCAGCAATTCATGTATGAGACCTTTAATACTCCGTACTACCTCCAACGCGCCATCCAGGTCAATTACGCCTCCTATACCGCCGAGTGGCAGGTCACGGGCAAAAGCTCTGTATCCGAAAAAGATGTGGCGGCATACACCACCTACGGAACGAGCCGCGCCAATGCCTACAAGATTTTGGAGGACAGTTTGAACCTTCGGGATGTCCGCATTTACGACACCGTGGAGGACGCGGACGGTAAAGAGCGCCGGGTGCTGAACGCCAAGGAGACCACCCTGGCAGCCCAAAAGCAGCAGGCCATCCGGGACGCTTTCCGTGATTGGATTTGGCGGGACCCGGAGCGCCGCCAAGCCCTGGTGCGCCAGTACAACGAGGAAATGAACTCCACCCGGCCCCGTGAATACGACGGGTCCCACATCACCTTTGGCGGCATGAACCCGTCCATTACCCTGCGGGATCACCAGCTGGGGGCTATCGCCCATATCCTCTATGGCGGCAATACGCTGCTGGCACACGAGGTAGGTGCGGGCAAGACCTTTGAAATGGTCGCCGCCGCGATGGAGGCAAAGCGGCTGGGATTGTGCCAGAAGTCCCTCTTTGTGGTGCCGAACCACCTGACCGAACAATGGGCGTCGGAGTTTCTGCGGCTCTATCCCTCTGCAAAAATTCTGGTCACGACAAAAAAAGACTTTGAGACCCACAATCGGAAGAAGTTCTGCGCCCGGATCGCCACCGGCGACTACGATGCCGTTATCATTGGCCACTCGCAGTTTGAGCGTATTCCCATCAGCCGGGAGCGTCAGGAACGGCTCCTCTACGAGCAGATCGACGAGATCACCGAAGGTATTGCTGAGGTGCAGGCCAGCGGCGGTGAGCGTTTCACGGTCAAACAGCTGGAACGGACCCGCAAATCCCTGGAGACCAGACTGGAAAAGCTCCAGGCCGAGAGCCGCAAGGACGATGTGGTGACTTTTGAGCAGCTTGGCGTGGACAGGTTATTTGTCGATGAAGCTCATAACTACAAAAATTTGTTCCTTTACACAAAAATGAGGAATGTGGCGGGCCTCTCCACCAGCGATGCCCAAAAGTCCAGCGATATGTTCGCCAAGTGTCGCTACATGGACGAGATCACCGGCAGCCGAGGGGTTATCTTTGCCACCGGCACCCCGGTCAGCAACTCCATGACTGTGCGCCCGTAAGGGGCTGTAATAATCTTACCTTGAGCAAGTAATAGGGCAAGGTATCAAAGCGGAATAATCCGCACCCTATCGTCACCCGACTTATCCAAAAGGGGAAACCCGATGGGGAGTGTAG
>NZ_NFLO01000035.1:0-10999 GCF_002160935.1 Drancourtella sp. An12
CTCCATGGAATGTCTCCAAACGAGTACTATAAATATATTAAAACCAACGAGTTACCATCAGCATTTAAGCTGTTATAAAATCCAGACAAAAAATTTTTCGGATGTCCTTGACAAGGGGCTCACTTTAGATTTGGACTACAGCTAGTTCAGCAAAAAAGTTTGTATTAACCGTACGGTTTCTAAAATAAGACAGCATTGTCGTGATTCAAACGATACTATGCAGAAATGGAAGGGGAAATGATATGACAGGTATCAAAGAAATGCTGCTGAAGGAACAGGACAGATTAGAAAAGATTCTTTCCAAAACGAGGAAACAAGTAAAAGATGCTCCGCCGGGATCCTTACGCCTGTCTAAAAGCAGTGGGTGGATTCAATATTATCACTGCATGCCGGGAGAAAAGAGAAATGGAGCATATATTCCGAAAGCCGATGAGGAACTGCCGCAAAAACTTGCTCAGAAAGCATATGATGAAAAAGTGTTGAAACTTGCCGAGAAGAGACTGGGCCAGCTAAAAAGGATCACAAAAGATTATGAGGATGATGAAATAGAAAACCTATTCATGAAGGAACATCCTGAAAGAAGAAAATTGATTTGTCCGGTGGAGCCATCATGGGATCAGCAGATACAAGAATGGGAATCCGGAGAATATAAGCGGAAAGAATTCCGTGAGGGTACACCTGTAATCATGACTGACAAAGGGGAGAGGGTGCGGTCGAAATCAGAGAAGATTCTGGCCGATTATTTCTACAGAAAAGGAATTCCGTATAAATATGAGTGTCCGCTCTATCTCAATGGTTTTGGCACTGTTTATCCCGATTTTACATTCCTGTCTAAAAAGACCGGAAAGGAAATTTACTGGGAGCATGATGGGAAAATGGACAGCCCGGAATACGCTGAAAATGCGGTCAGAAAAATCAACGCATACGAAGAAAATGACATTTTCCCGGGCGAAAGACTGATCCTCACATTTGAGACAGGGAAAACAGTTCTGAATACAAAACGAATCGAAGAGCTCGTCGCCAGATATCTCATCTAAACTATAAAACAATCACAATCCTGTGATTTTTCCCTTGAAGAAAGCCAAAACTACCAAAATATGATACGATGGAACAAGAAAGACGGGAGGGAAAAGGATGCAGACATTATTGATTGTAGAAGATGATTTTGATTTGAATCATGCCATCTGCCTGGTGTTGGAAAAAGAGGGATATCGCGTTTTTTCAGCGTCATCCGTGGAAAGTGCCAAAGAGATCTGCCGGAAGGAAGAACTCCAGCTGATCATTCTGGATGTCAATCTGCCGGACGGGAACGGATTTTCTTTCTGCGACTGGGTAAACCACGAGAAAAAAACTCCGGTGATGTTTCTGACTGCCAGAGATCTGGAGGAGGACGCTCTGGCCGGATATGACATGGGAGCCGTGGATTATGTGACGAAGCCGTTTTCCATGAAAATTCTTTTGAAAAAAATCAGTATTATCCTGAAACATATGATTCCGGATGATTCGAAAGAGTACGATGATGGATGGCTGAAAGTGGATATCGATGGTGCAAAAGTCTTTGCGGGAGAGGAAGAATGTCTTCTTACACCGACAGAATTCCGGCTTCTGCGCCAGTTTTTGATGAATCGAAAGCAACTGCTCACCTATGATGTGCTGCTGGAACGATTATGGGACGGTGGAAATCAGTTTGTCGATAAGCATGCGCTGGCAGTCAACATCAACAGGCTGCGCGGGAAAATCGAGGATGAAGAGCACAAATATATTTCAAATGTATACGGGATGGGATATCAATGGATTGGAGCATAATACTGGCGGGTCTGATGACAGCGGCTTTGCTTGTTCTTGGGCTTAAATATATCAAATTAAAAAAGGATGTACTGACTTTTGAAGGAAAGCTGGAACGAAATATGGATGCGCTTCTGTCGGGGAGAGAGCCGGATACGACAGAAGAAGTGGAAGATACCTTGTTTGGAAAATGCAGTGTCAGAATGAACCAGATTGGACGGATCTGGAAGCAGAAAGAGGAAGAAAACCGGGCAAGCAGGGAAGAACTGAAAAGCCTGATTTCCGATATTTCCCATCAGACGCGAACCCCGCTTTCTAATATAAAGGCATATCTTTCCCTTCTGCGGGAAGAGACGCAGCCGGACCGTCAGGAAGAATTCCTGAACAGTCTGGACAAGCAGGCGGATAAGCTGGAATTTCTTCTCCAAAGCATGGTGAAAATGTCCCGGCTGGAGACGGGGCTGATTCAGGTGCAGATGAAAACTTCTGATTTGTGCACTACAATCCGGAAGGCGATTGAAGAAATTGTTCCGGCGGCTGCGGGGAAACAGATCGCACTTTATGTAGAGTGTCCGGACAGACTGCGGCTCGTTCATGACAGTAAATGGACGGAAGAAGCGATTTTTAACGTTTTGGATAATGCTGTGAAGTATACGCAGCGGGGTGGCGAGATTCATATCAGTGTGACCAGACAGGAGATTTTTACGAAAATCAGTATTCGGGATAATGGAAAAGGTATTGCGCTGGAACGACAGGCAGAGATTTTTAAACGCTTTTATCGGGAACCGGAGGTGCACGAAGAGCCTGGAATCGGAATCGGCCTCTGTCTCACAAGAAAGATTCTGGAACTTCAGAACGGATACATCGAAGTCCGATCCCAAGAAGGCGAGGGATCTGTTTTCTGCCTTTATCTTCCGGAAAGTCCGGAGCAGAATGTGGAAAATCACAAAACCGAGAATATTACGGAATGAGACAGGTTTGTGATTTTTGACAGATATCCTTTAAGTGTAGATAAAAATGACAGCAGAAAGTGAGGAGGGTATCTATGAGTCAATGGATGGTAGAAGCAAAAGGTTTGAAAAAGTATTACAGGCTGGGGGAACATATTGTTAAGGCGCTGGACGGTGTGGATTTTACAGTAAAAGAGCAGGAATTTGTGGCGATTGTCGGGAAATCGGGCAGTGGGAAAAGCACGCTACTCCATATGCTGGGCGGGCTGGACGTCCCGACGGAAGGAAGCGTCTGCATAGACGGGAAAAATCTGGCCGGAATGAATAAGGAACAGTTGACGGTATTCCGGCGCAGAAAGGTTGGATTTGTTTTCCAGAATTATAATCTGGTGCAGGATTTGAATGTATACGAAAATATCGTACTGCCGATTGAACTGGACGGGCGCCCGGTGGACAAAAGATTTATGGAAGAGATGTTGGATCTTCTCAAGCTTCAGGAAAAGAAAGAAGCACTTCCGAGCAATCTGTCCGGCGGCCAGCAGCAAAGAGTCGCCATTGCGCGGGCGCTTGCATCAAAACCGCGGATTCTTCTTGCCGATGAACCGACCGGAAATCTGGACAGCGCATCCGGCCATGACGTGCTGGGGCTTCTGAAAGTGGCTGCAAGACAGTTCCGGCAGACCGTGATTTTGATTACCCACGATATGGACATTGCCCAGATGGCGGACCGGATTGTCCATATTGAAGATGGAAAAATCGTGAAAGAAAGGGGAATTCACGATGAAAAATAATAACGGGAAAATCATTTCCAGACTGGCCAAAAGTGCGCTTGCAAAAAACAAAAGAAAAACGCTTACAATGTTTTTCGCTGTTTTATTGTCCGCCTTTCTTCTTTTCAGCGTGCTGACAGTCGGAGTGACTTATTTTAAAATGCAGAGGATCCAGAATATCCGAATGAACGGAGCTAAGTTTGATGCGATTATGTATGGAGTGACGGAAGAGCAGCAAGAATTCTGCGACGAAAACGAAGATATTCTACGGACCGGAATCTGCGCGGTGTCGGGATATGTAGAGGCGACAGACAAGGACAATACACCAAACGTCGGACTGATGTGGGCGGATCCGACGTTCTGGGACACCATGATGGAACCGGCCCGGACATCTGTAGAGGGAGAGTATCCGAAACAGGAAAATGAAATCATGGTGACGGAGAAGGCACTGGAAGAATGTGGCTATGGCAATCTCGATATAGGTGATACATTTCGAATGACGGTCGGAACGCCAAAAGGATCGTTTGAAAAAGAGTTCCGGATTTCCGGAAAATGGAGCGGCTACGGTGAGAAAAAGATATTTTATGTCTCCCAAAGTTTTTATGAAGCGTCCGGCTACCAGGTTTCGGATGTTGCCTCCGGCCGGTTTTATATGGATATCCGGCAGAAGCTGATGACGGAAAAAGAGCAGAATGCTCTGATTGAGGATATGAATCTTGGAAAGCAGCAGAGAATGTTCTTTTCAGAGGATATGAGCTTTTCGATCTCCATTGTGACGGGTATGATCGGGCTGGCCGCCATGATCTGTCTGTGTGCCTATCTTCTGATTTATAATATCATGTATCTGTCAGTGGCAGGAAATACAAGGTATTACGGACTTCTTCAGACGATTGGAATGACAGAACGTCAGATTTACAGCATGATTTACCGGCAGATGGCGGTAATCGGAGGGGGCGGCGCTGCATGCGGAATCCTTCTCGCGTGTGCAGTATCCTTTTTCCTGATCCCTTTTGTGGTAGAGTCGCTGGGAATCCGGACCGGGCAGGCAGGACAGGTACAGATTTCCTTTCATCCGCTGATTTTTGCGCTTACCATTCTGATTGTGGGGATAACGGTAATGGCGGCGGGAAGGAAACCGGCAAAGATTGCGGCAGGATGTTCTCCGCTGGAAGCGATTGGCTACCGGCCGCAGAAGAACAGAAGCTATTCCGGCAAGACCGGAAGAGGAAAGGTGCTGTGGAGACTGGCAAAGAAACAAATCACGAAAGAGAAAAAGAAGACAGGAGTTGTGATGGTTTCTCTTGCATCCGGGCTTTCGATATTTCTGTGTCTGGCAACTCTTTTTTCCAGTCAGGGAGCAAGAGAATATACATCCAATTCCATGGATCTGGATCTGGTTGTACAAAATGACACGATTCGGAAAGAAACACAGGAGGAAAGGAAAGCGGTTCTGGATGATTCCGCTTTGGAGAACATGAAGCAGACACAAGGTGTAAAAAATGTACATCCGGTCTTTTTTGCGGAGATCATTGTGCCATGGGAACCGGAGTTTTCCGACATGTGGATGAAAGAATTTTATGAAATGTGGATGACGATTCCTTATGAGGATGAGAAGAAAGAATATCAGGAACATCCTGAAAATTTTGGCACTTCCATGATCGGGATCGATCAGGCCGCATTTGAAAATCTGAATCAGGCGCTTGCAGAGCCGGTGGATGAAGAAGCATTTATGCGAGGCGATACCTGCATTTTGTATCGGGACGGTCTGGATTTTACAAGTTCGGATGTCGAGGGAAAAGAGGTGACCTGCGCAGAGTATTCCAATCCGGAACATACGAAGACATTTTCCATTGCAGGCCTGACGGATGACAATTACTATACGGCGCTGGTTGGATATCCGCCGACCATCATTGTCTCAGAACAGGCGCTCAAAGAATTTGCGGCAGAACCAATGCTTTTTAAGATGGGGATCTATTATGAGGAAACATATGATCAGGGGACAGAAGACCGGATTCTTGGAGAACTGGAAGGACTTTCCGGATACAGAGATTTATCGATGGAATCCAAAATTGATCTGATGGAAACGATCCGGGAGGCACAGGGAAATATGATGCTGGTAGGAACCGGGCTTGTGTTTATTCTGGCACTGATAGGTATTATGAATTATATTAATACTTCAATCAGCAGTGTGCAGAACAGGCTGGTGGAACTGTCAGTTATGGAAAGCATCGGAATGACTGACCGGCAGATGAAATGGATGCTGCTTCTGGAAGGATTGCTTTACGCAGCAGGGTCCCTTCTGATTACCATGACTGCCGGACTTGCAGTAACCTATGGAACCTTCCAGTCCATGAATTACCGTGGCGCTCCATTCGCCGTACCGGTTTTACCTCTCGTATGCGGAATTGCAGTCGTATTTCTGATTTGTATGACAGCACCTTTTATTGCGTGGAAGAAAATGGTAAAACAACATTCCCTGATAGAACGAATTCGGGGATTTGAATAACGAGACGAGTTAAGCAGGCAGACAAACTGGATATTGACGATACAGGCAAAAGGGATTAACATTAACTTATCATTTAATGTTTTGTATAAAACTAAAGGAAATTGAGGTGAAAAGCATGAGGAAGGAAGCCGGCAGGGAAGAATGGAAAAAACTATATGATGTGGCGACCAGAATCAGGGAATTGAAGCCGTGGGAGGACTTTTGGGATCTGGATCTGATTTGCCTGAGAGAAGGAGAAAAGGAGGATGCAGCCTTTGTCAGCATTCTTGGAAAAGGCGGAGAATATTATGGGATTGTTGTATATGAGGGGTACAGGGATCTCAATACGTTTATGATGATGCTGAATCAGGAAGCACTCAATTTGTCAACGGAGTTTGTAATGGGAAATCAGAGCAGTCTGGCCTGCTATTGGGGAAACAGAGAAGAGCTGACGGAAAAAGAGAGAGAAATCATCAAAGATACAGGATATAAATATCGTGGGAAAAATCAGTGGCTCTATTTCCGTTCCTATAAAGAAGGCTATTATCCATATCAGCTGAATCAGGACGAAGTGCATCGGATGTGCTATTATCTGGAGCTTCTGGAAGAGGCGGTTCTTACATACCGCAGCGAGGAGGTAAATGTAAACTTCCGGGGTGGAGAAATGTATGTGTATTCCATAGATCCGGATACGGATAATCATTACTGGGGTGCGGAAGAGCTTCCGTTTGTCTCCTTTAATTACCGGAGTCTGAAACTGAATGATGCAGAAATCATAGAGACGTTAAAAAATGTACCAAATAATCGTTACGTTCTTGAAATGGATGTGGCATATCAGGCCGCAAAAATCAATGACAAAAGCTACGACCGTCCGGGAAGTATGAGAATGATTGTGATAGCGGAGGCCAGGACAGAGCTGATTATGAAAGCGCAGATTCTCGGGCCGGAGGAGGATCAGCTGGAATCACTGGCAAACAGCCTGATCGAGTTTATCGGACAGTTTGGCGCACCGAGAGAGATCCGTGTCAGCAATATTATTGTAGAGGCGGCGCTCGAAGAGCTTTGTGAGATTACTGATATCAAGTTGAGACGGGTGAAGCGGCTTCCGGTCATTGAAGACTTTATGAATGGTATGGGAGAACGGATGCGATGAGGATGAATGAGACAGGGTTTTATGCCCTGTCTTTTCTGAATCTCTGAGATTGTGAAAGGACAATCCGAAAAAGACAAAATATTCTGAAAATAAATATTGCAAAAGGAAATAATAAATTAATAAAGAAAATATAGATAAATATATTGACAAAACGAAATTATGGTGCTATTATATAACCATAAAATAACAGACCAGAATTGTAAGACGGACGCGAGCCGTAAACATTCAGTTGTTATTTCCTTTCAACACAGGTGTTGGACGTTCCGAGAAAAATACAGGCGCTGAGTATCGGGACATCAAGTTTATGAAAGAGAGGTACAGACCACCAAAAACGTAAACTTATTTACCAAAATGAAATCCGGAAGAAAGAGGTAAACGAATGATTGAAGAATCAAAGTAAAGACGGGTGCTGATATTTAAAGTATTGGTATCCGTCTTTACACGTGGTATCAGAGGAGTGGAAGCGTCAAACCGCTTCTTTTTTTGTTGGAAATTTGTGCCTGTCCGGTGGGGGTGAATGGATGACAGAGAAGGTATGAAAATTTACTCAGGCATGGTGGAATCTCTTGAAGTGTTAAAAGTGATAAAGTATAATAATTGCATGGATCCGTTTTAAAAACGGAAGAAAGGATGCAGAAATGAGAAATTACTGGGATTGGGAAAGATTCGGAGAAGACATCAGGAGAACTGTTCAGGATGCCGTAGATTCGATGGATTTCAGAAGTCTGAATCAGACGATTACCGATACGATTAACAGTGCGGCGGGAAGCTTCAGGAAAAATTCAGGGAGCGCCAGACAGAGTGCAGGCGGAGAGCAAAGCACAAAAAAAGACTGGGCAAAAGTAGACTTAAGCAAGCTGAAGCGGCCGGTACTGTACGCCGGAACCGGAGGTAAGAAAGCAGCCGGCATGGCACTTTCCATTACAGGACTTGGAATTGGAGCAGTGTTTTTGCTTGGGTTCATTTTCACCGGTCTGACTATGCTTTTGCTGGAGCAAAATGCAGGCCTTACGTTTGGGTTTGTTACGCTTCTGATATTTACAGTGATTTTTGGAGGAATCGGGGCGGCCGGGCTGAAGAAGCTTGGGCGTGTAAGGCGTTTTCAGAGTTATCTCTCTGAACTGCAGGGAAAAGAATACTGTAATGTAAGCGAACTGGCCAGACGGACAAGGAAAAAGGAGAAAACCGTTTTAAAAGATCTGGAATGGATGATCGAAAAGCGCTGGTTTTTACAGGGACACCTGGATGATACAAATACATGCCTGATTACAAGCAACGATGCTTATGACGCGTATCGGGAGCTGATGCAAAAGCAGCAGGAAGCCCGAAAGAACGAAGAAGAAGAGAAAAAGAAAAAGGCATGGGAAGCGAAAACAAGGGAGGAGGAGCGTGCCAGAAAGAGGCAGCAGATGGATCCTCAGATCCGTACCGTAATCGAGACCGGGCAGAACTATATCCGGAAGCTGAAAGAGTGTAATGATGCGATACCGGGAGAAGTTGTATCCGAAAAGATTTCAAGGATGGAAGAGCTGACAAAGCGGATCTTTGAAAGAGTGGAGCAGGACCCGGATGCGGTGGATGACATTGAAAAGCTGATGGAATATTATCTCCCGACGGCGGTGAAACTGCTGGAAGCATATGAGGAGCTGGATCACCAGCCGGTACAGGGTGAAAATATTCTGAACTCTAAAAAAGAAATCGAAGATACACTTGATACGCTGAATATCGCATTTGAGAAGCTTCTGGATGACCTGTTTCAGGAAACAGCCTGGGATGTTTCATCAGATATTACTGTGCTGAAAATGATGCTGGCACAGGAAGGACTTACAGAAGACGATTTTAAAACAGGAGGGAAATCATGAGTCAGGATTTAAAAGATTTACAGACAGGTCCGGTATTGACCCTGGATCCGTTTCAGGATACGAAACAGGAGATCAAACCGGAGGAAAAAGAAGAGCCGGTTATGGATGAAAACGTATTGACAGACGAAGAGCGGAAAATGGCAGAGCAGTTTGCAAACCAGATCGATCTGACGAATTCGACCATGATTCTCCAGTATGGAGCCGGAACACAGAAAAAGATGGCCGATTTTTCGGAGACGGCGCTTGATAATGTGCGGACGAAAGATCTTGGCGAAGTGGGAGATCTTTTGAGCGGCGTTGTACAGGAGCTGAAAAATTTTGATGACGAGGAAGAAAAGGGATTTTTCGGCATTTTCAAAAAGCAGGCAAATAAACTGCAGAATCTGAAATCAAAATATGCAAGTGCAGAGACGAATGTCAATCAGATTTGCAAAGTACTGGAAGGGCATCAGGTTCAGCTTATGAAAGATATTGCCCTGCTGGACAAGATGTATGAATTAAATCTGACCTATTTTAAAGAATTGACCATGTATATCATGGCCGGAAAAAAGAAACTCAAAGACGTAAGGGAGAAAGATCTTGCAGAAATGAAACTGAAAGCGCAGAGAAGCGGTCTTGCTGAAGATGCGCAGTCGGCCAGAGATCTGGAATCCATGTGTCTGAGATTTGAGAAAAAGATTCACGATCTGGAGCTGACAAGGATGGTATCCATCCAGACTGCGCCGCAGATTCGTCTGGTACAGAATAATGATACAATTATGGCAGAAAAAATCCAGTCCACGATTGTCAATACCATTCCGCTCTGGAAGAGTCAGATGGTACTTGCCCTTGGTGTTGCACATTCCAGACAGGCAGCAGAAGCACAGCGTGAAGTGACAGATATGACGAATGAGCTGTTAAGGAAAAATGCAGAGACTCTGAAGATGGCAACGGTAGAAACCGCAAAGGAATCCGAAAGAGGCATTGTAGATATGGAAACGCTCAAAGCGACCAATGAATCACTCATTTCTACTCTGGATGAAGTAATGCAGATTCAGGAAGACGGGCGTAGAAAGCGTCAGGAGGCAGAAGTAGAACTGCGAAAGATGGAGCAGGAATTAAAGGACAAGCTTCTTCAGATCAGATAATAAATAAAAAAGGCGTCCGTACGAATAAAAGTGCGGACGCTTTTTGTGTGAAAGCGAAAGACTGCTGACCGTATTACTCGGCTGTACAGACTTCGGTACGACTCTTTCTTTCGAAAATCATGCGGAAAATAAAGCGCACAAGCGGGCCGCAGAAGAAAATCTGCCAGAAAAAGGCCATCGGGAAATTGCAGACAAATGTCTGAAGCCATACCGGAATAAATTCAACACCGGGATGTTTAAAAATCACAGTGGCCCAGAAGCTCATGATCGGGCACATGAAAGCGACGGTGACGCTCGCTCTGGCAAGCGTGACGAAAATCGGTTTATCTTCGCCCGGGGTTACAAGACGGAACGCAATCTTTGGCACAATCCGGTCGATAAAGAAGAAGCCCGTCACAAAGCAGATCGGGTAAATAATGACCATCTCACGAAAGGCATAGAGAATACCGGCATTTGTCAGTCCGCGCATACGCAGGCCGGTATTATAGAGTTCCATTGCTGCAACCATGAAAAAGGTCATCAGCAGTCCATAGATTACTTCTTGAAATTTTGTTTTTGGCATAATCAGTCCTCCTTAATTCATTTCAATGAAAAAGGCGTTAATCCACTGAATGCACAATAGACTACGCCTGGAAGACTTATTTCTATTTTGGCTGATTAAAGCCCTTTCCTTGTTTAGGTAACTATAAGATTTATTTGTACGTCGATCCGTACGCTGATGATTATAGCAAATTTAGATTTAAAATTCAAACAGAAATTTTTCTCATAAAAACAGTAGAAAACATGTGATGAAATAAAAAAGAAAAAAAGATAAAAAAGTTGTTGACATTTATAAGCCTGGATGATAATATATAACACGTTCCGCTG
>NZ_NFLO01000036.1:0-8581 GCF_002160935.1 Drancourtella sp. An12
TTATGAAGATTGGTGTGTGTGGTAACTCAACAATACAACATAAATACAAAAACTGCTACTTTTTTTGGAAAAAAGTGATGGAAATGCGTACCTTGCACTAGCCGTCGCGCTAGCGACTTGGTACAATATTATTTAGATATTCTAAATAGTCATGGTTAGGATTGTTAGCTTGTGTTTTCTCATGCGGCTCTGTCATGTACTCCCAACAAATTAAAAGTAGATTTCAATGGAGATTTATAATATCAGGAGGTACGATAATGACAATAATAGCAAGTGTAAAAGGCATTATGGTGGGCAACGGAGTTTCTGGGAATTTTTGCTGAAGTGTGCAGGGGCAGTGGGAAAAATTACGGTTAGCATGACATGAAGAATCCGGGAGGATCAAACCTCCAATTCCCATCGGGGCTGATAACAGCCCCATTTTTTTGTGGATAGTTTTTATGCAGATATTCAGTATGGCAAAAATATAAATAAGAAATAGAAAAAGAAGTGTACGGATTATATTACGAAAAGCTACGGAAGTGTAATTCTCCAGTAGCTTTTATTCTTTCTCAAACTTAATAATATCATTTGGTTCGCAATTCAAAATTTCACAAAGTCTTTCCAGTGTAAACATGGTAATAGACTTATTATGTTTTAAATTATTGATCGTTCGGGGATTAATTCCATATTTATGAATCAGTGTATAGGTGGAGATATCCCGTTTCTTCATAGTCTCCCATAATGGAGAATAGCTTATCATTTCTGCTCACTTCCCAGTCTGTAATATAATCATTATCATGGGAAAAATAATAGTTTGCTATACTGAAAAATATATCTATAATAGAGGCAAATGAAAGGAGAGCAGGGATGAAAAAATATGATGAGCTATCCAACAAAGAAAAACATAATTTTGAAGAATTCCTTATCTTAACATTCGAGTTTTCCGATGATGAGCTGGCGGTAATCGATAAGCAAAAGCCAATGACAATGGAACTTTTTTCTTCATGCCTGGCTAAATGTACAGAGCATGGACTTTATAAACTTTTTGAAAGGTTGCTGGATGAGTATCCGAAATTATCAGATAAATACGTAAAAGCTATCGAGGATGATATAAAGGATGTAGTGTTGCCAGAGAGAACTCCAGAAGAGGAGGAAGAGAGTTGGAATCGATTGTGCGAAAGGATAAAAAAGAATATGGGGATGATTTAACATGCGAATAGCTGCCGGAAAATCTGGTGGCTATTTTTTATAACAGAAATCTATGAATTAAAGTCTGGCATCCGGTCAAAAAAGACGGGATATTTTTTTATGCACTTTATTAAAAACTTTGTCTCCACACACTGTATAATCCACGAATTTCCTTTCTATAAGTGAGGGGAAATCTTTTTTGAAGCAGAAAATTAACAGATTTTTCGAATCGCCTTGTATTTCTGCCTCTGACGATTGGGTTAAGTGAGGGGATCTTTAAAGAACAAAAAAGATAAGAGCGGATCTGGTTGATAAGAATAAAATTTATTTCTTTTTGACCCTGTATAATAGCCGCTCCCGGTTACGTTAAGTGAGGGGGGAAATATTATAGAGCAAGATCCACCCGTGTTAAGCGGTTATGCCATTCCTGGCAATCCTCTAACTTACAGGTTGAGCTCTTGATGGGGATTTTCCCAGAGCAAGATCCACCCCGTAATACACTATCGTGTTTTCCTGTGTAGGGCTCTTGCTTGGGATTTCGATTCCCCATACCCTCGATGATCTGCCAATCTGGCAGATATTGGCGTCCACTGGAAAGTGGGACGCAGCACAAAAGGAAGATTCCGGCTGGACTGCCGGTTCTCCCATTTGTGATGTTACTGAAGTAACAGAAAAGAGAAGAAAGGAGGAGCTATGAGAAAAAAGAGATTAGAACGGGAACTGAACCATCCGCATTTTGTCGGAGTCCGGCTTTCGGATATTGAGCTGGAACTTCTGGACAGGAAGGCAGAGATCCTGGGGGTGTCCAGATCCGAATGCCTGCGGAAACTTCTGGTGGAAAAGGAAATCGTGCATCGGGTAGAAGTAGTTGCCGATATGGAAGAACTCCGAAGTCTGGTGGGTGCGTATGGAAAGATTGGTGTGAACCTGAATCAGATCGCACGGTACTTCAATACGGGCGGGGAACGTTCACTGGCTATGGAGGATGAAATCCGTCATTGCATTGCGGAATTGTTTGCACTTAGGGAGGAAGTGTTGAAGATGGCGGGGGATTTTGAACGGGATTTTCGGGGCAGTTAAAGTAGTCCAGACGAATTGTTCCAAAATGATACCGAAACACGACCAAACTGCATTTTTGACTGCTAGACAGGATAAACCCCAGGCAAATATATTTGAGGTCCAAAAAGCCTGTCGTAAAGGGCAAAAAATGCAAAAAATGATACCGAAACGTGACCATATTTCGCTGTCCTGTGCCGGACACTGGCAGGATGGCAGAGAGGAGGAATGTCTGTGCCGAGAATGAGCAAGAAAAGAAAACAGGAATTGGCCTTTTTTCTCAATGAAAGAGGGCGTATCGCCCACAATGACATCTGCCGGAAATGTGTTGGAGACTGCAAGCAGAGTTTCCGGACTGTGATTGTCTGTTGCCCCTGTTATGAATCCAAGCGAAGCCGCCGGCGGAAAATCAGACAGAAACAAAAGGATGGATGTGAAGAATAGAAACCAGATGGAATATTTGACAGAGCGTACCTTGATCAGGGATTTCATTCCTTACCCACGGTTTCTGTTGGATATGAACCTGACTCAGACAGCCAGGATTTTGTATGCCCTGTTGCTGGATCGGTCCAAGATTTCAAGGAATAACGGATGGAAGAATGAAAAAGGGTATATTTACGTGATTTACCCAATCATGGATTTGGCGCAAGTGTTGGTAAAGAGTCATATGACCATTAAGAAAGCTTTGAATGAACTGGAAGATGCCGGACTTTTAGAAAGACAAAAGCAGGGATTTTCAAATCCCAATCTGCTGTATGTCAGAATCCCGGCAGAGGGAAAGAAAAGTGTCCCTGAGAAGGAAAGAAAAGTATCCTTCATAGGGAAAGAAAAAGATACTTATGAGGGAAAGAAAACTGTCCCTGTGAGGGATAGAAAAGTATCCCCTAATAAAATGAGTAATAGTCAAATGATATATAGTCAAATAAATAAAGAGAGAGAAGCGCGCTCTGCCTATGGAAAATATCACAATGTGTTTCTCTCCGAAACAGAATATGGAGAATTGAAACAGGAGATCCGGGAAATAGACAGGCTGATCGAGGAACTGTCCAGCTATATGCGTTCCAGTGGAAAGCAATATGCTGATCATGCCGTTACCTTGAGAAGGTGGGCAGAACGGTCAGCCCCGGTAAAAAACATTCCGGATTATACCTGCAGTGAGGAGGACAGTCTATGAATAAGATGGTAGAAGAAACAGTAAAGAACATGATGCAGCCGGGAGAAAGAACCAGAGAGGATTACATGGGAGAAGACGGGCTCCTGTATTGTGGACAATGCCATGAACCGAAGGAGGCTTATTTCGATCAGGAAAAAGTCGGAGTTTTGGGAATAAAAAAAACATCCGCGTGAATGTGAGTGCCGGAGACAAAAGAGAAAACAGGAGGAACAGTACCGGGAACAGCAGCGTCATGAAGCTGTAGTCAGAGAATTGAAGGAACAATGTTTCTCGGATAGATCCATGAAGGAATGGACATTTAAGAATGATAAGGGACTTTCCGAAAATACCATGATTGCGAAACTATATGTGAAAGACTGGGAAACCATGAAGGCGGAGAATACAGGCTACCTCTTCTGGGGAGCAGTGGGAACCGGGAAAAGTTTTCTGGCGGGCTGTATTGCCAATGCATTGTTGGAACAGGAGATAGCGGTCCGTATGAATAATTTCGCGGAAGTGCTGAATGATCTGTCTGCTAATTTTTCAGAGAAGAATACATACATAAAAAATCTGTGCAGAGTTCCGTTGCTGATTCTGGATGATTTTGGAATGGAGCGGGGGACAGAGTATGGACTGGAACAGATCTATGCAGTGATTGACGGAAGATATCGGAGCGGGAAGCCCCTGATCGCGACGACCAATCTGACACTGCAGGAGTTAAAGAATCCGCAGGATACAGCGCATGCCAGGATTTATGACCGGCTGCTGGAGATGTGCGTGCCGGTTCAGTTTAAAGGAGAGAGTTTTCGAAAACGTACGGCTCAGGAAAAGCTGGGACGGATGCAGAAAAGAATAAAGGAGGAGATGAGGTAAATGAGACAGACAAAAGAAAGGGAGAGCAACTGCCGTCTGGCAGTGGATATTGAAGGTCTGGCCGCTATGCTTTCCTGCGGACAGATGACTGCAAGGAAGATTGCGGAAGATGCGGGAGCCCGGATCACCATCGGCCGCCGGGTATTGTATTCCGTACAGAAGGTGGAGAAATATCTGGAAGCAATAGCAGAATAGAGGAACACGGATGTGCGTGGGGTTGGTTTTGTGCTATACTTTTCATAGACAGGACAAGACCATTCCCCACAACAGGGAGGTGTGAAGATTACAGAAGAAACAGTTCAGCACGCGCCATTCGCAAAACCGCACTACATACGAATGAAGGCTGAACTGTTCCAGAAAGGAATGGTTTTGTGGCAAGAAAAGACAATAGAGGAAGAAATCTGAGGACCGGGGAATCCCAGCGCAAGGATGGACTCTATATGTACCGGTACAAAGATGAACGGACCGGCAGACGCCTGGCCGTTTATTCTCCGGATCTGGCTGAACTCAGGAAAAAAGAAAAAGAGATTGAGAAAGACCAGAGCGAAGGAATTCTGACCGATACCCAATGCAAGAACATGACTCTTAATGACCTGTTTGAGATCCACATGGATACCAGAAAGCTGGCGGAGAGTACACAGGCCAATTACAGAAGGATGTGGAACAGTCTTGTGAGGAATGAACTCGGACAGATGAAAGTGGTACAGGTAAGACCATCTCATGTACGCCTGTTTTATTCCCGGCTGAGCAAACAGAAATATTCCCACAGTACCATCAAGTTTCTCCATAATATGATCTTACCGAGCTTTGAGGTGGCTGTAGATGATGATATCATCCGGAAGAATCCGGCCAAGAGAACGCTGGGAGACTATGGGGAACCGGAAAAGAAACGCACCGCCCTGTCCTTTGACCAGCAGAAAAATCTGCTGAACTATGTAAAGAACAGCGAGGTATTCCATATCTATCTGCCTCTTTTGCAGGTGATGATCGGAACCGGGCTCCGCTGTGGAGAGCTGATCGGACTCACCTGGAAGGACGTGGATCTGAAGACCCGGACCGTATACGTGAATCATCAGCTGATCTACAAGAACTATGGAGACGGGTGTGATTTTCATGTGACCATGCCGAAGACAGAAGCCGGGATCCGGGAGATTCCCATGAGCAAGATGGTGGCAAAAGCCTTTGAGACTCAGAGACGGATGAATTTTCAGATGGGGATTCCCAGGGATGTGAAGATCGAAGGGCTTTCGAATTTCGTATTCATGAGCAGGAGCGGACGCCCTATGATGCCGACTACTGTGAACTTTATTCTCCGGGATATTGTGAAGGCGTATAACGAGGAAGAAATTGAGCGGGCAAAGCGGGAGAGGAGAAAGCCGGAAGAGCTGCCTCATATCTCCGCCCACATTCTTAGACATACAGCCTGTACCCGGATGGCAGAGACAGATCTGGATATGAAGGTCGTTCAGTACGTGATGGGACATGCCAACATCAGTGTCACGATGGAAGTTTATAACCATATCACAGACCGGTCCAGGATCGAAAGAGAGATTGCGAAGATGGATCTGGTTCAGATCATGTGATGGCTCAGATTTCTTTAAGAATGATTACAGAACTGCTCGCCATGCACTTCGCGAACAAGTTCGCTCAGTCGCGGCTGTCGCCTTATAGGTCCAAAACCGGAGCTGCCTTTATGTGAGCAAGCTCCCAAAAGGCACCCCGATTTCGTCCCTGCATGGCTCGTAGTTTTCGCGCAAATTGGTGTAGAAATGGTGTAAAAATGGTGTAGTAAGCCATTTTTTGAATAAATCGAAAATTTGGAAAGCCCGAAAAAGCCCGTAAAATCAAGCTTTTTTGAGGTTTCCCAAAAAAATTATTTAAAAAAATAGCACTCACCTCTTGACACCGCTAACAACAAGTGTTATATTACAACTAGAACAAAGGAAGAGATAAAGATCTTAAAAGAAACTTGTTCGATTTCAACACTTCGGATTTCTCCGATGGTGCTAAAATAAAACAAATTGTCATAAAGAAAGGAGACATGACTTATGGTGATGCCTAGTATTTTTGGAGAAAACTTATTTGATGACTGGATGGACTTCCCATTTGATGATGACTTCTTTGGAAGAAGGAACCCATTATATGGAAAGAATGCAAAGAACATGATGAAGACAGATGTCAGAGAGACAGATGATTCTTACGAAGTAGATATTGATCTCCCGGGATTTAAGAAAGACGAGATCAATGCCCAGCTGAAGAATGGATATCTTACCATTTCTGCAGCGAAGGGACTGGATAAAGATGAGAAGGATAAAAAAGGTAACTACATCCGCAAGGAGCGTTATGCAGGCAGCATGAGCAGGAGCTTCTATGTAGGCGATGACGTCAAACAGGAAGACATTCATGCGAAATACGAAGACGGTATCCTGAAACTGACAGTTCCGAAGAAAGATCAGAAGAAAGTAGAAGAAACATCGCACATCGCGATCGAAGGTTAATGAACCATGCGGGCGGCCGAAAAGGCCGCCCTTTTTTGTTCACCTTCTGTCAGGAAAACGGGCGAAACTGTACAGGATTCCTGGTGGTATCTTTCTGCAAAAACAGGTAAAATGAAGACAGAAATCATCAGGAGGAACAGTTGTGAATTTAGGAAATAATCTGTATCAGGCAAGGAAAAAGAAAGGGCTGTCTCAGGAGGATGCGGCTGAGAAGCTTGGAGTGAGCAGGCAGACAATCTCCAAGTGGGAGACCGATGAGACGCTTCCGGATATCCGCCAGGCAAAGCAGCTTTCGATGTTGTACGGTCTTTCACTGGATGAGCTGATTTCATTTGATGTGGAAATGCAGGAGATTCAGGATGTGATCGGCCGGATCAGTGACGAGGTGACAGAAAAGATCGACTGGACCAAAGCGTGGAGTAAAAAGTATCCGATTCTGGCGTCCTACCAGAAAGAGGTGGACATTTCGTATTATGCGGAAGAGTTGTGCAGGCTCCTGATTCGGATGGAAAAAGAATATGGATACAATGAGCTGGATTCCATGCTGGTGCTGAAAGATATTCTGGCAAGAGTGTGGAAGAACAGAGGAAAAAAGAATTCCGGGAAATAGATGATGAAAACGCAGGGCAGGCAGCGGACGATGATAGAACCGCTGCCTGCTCTGGCTTTATGTTTCGGAACCGACTGCCGTTGTGAATGCTTTCAGGCGTTCATAGAATACTTTTGCGGCCGGTGAAAATGTTTGATATTTTTTGGTGACCATATAAAGGCCTACAGATAATTCCGGACTGATTGGCCGAAATACAAGGTTTCGTCCCATGGTGTTGACAAGCCGGTCAAGGCAAAGGGCATATCCGATGCCGTGCTCCACAAGATAGGTAGTATTGTAAATCAGATTGTAGGTCGCTACGACATTCAGGGCATCCTCACCGAACCAGTCCAGATCCTGATGGCCGGAAAAGGTCTGGTCTGCCAGAATCATCGGAAGCGTTTTCAGCTGATCGATATTGATGGTGTCCTGCCCGGCGAGCGCGCAGTCCTTTGGCATCAACAGTCCGTAAACATCTTTTTGATGTAGATTCAGGTAATCGTATTTTTCCTGCCGCACCGGGCCAAGCAGAAGTCCCATATCGGAGAGCCCTTTGTCAATCCGGTCCATGATGGCGTCAGCATCCCCGCTGTAAGTATGAAGCTTGACATCCGGATAATCTCTGTGAAACTCTGCCAGAAGCCCGGCGATCATATCCATTCCTACCGTTTCGCCGCAGCCGATAAAAATATCTCCGCTCAGATGCTCGGCGTCCGTATGAAGAGCGGTCTCTGTATTTTCCAGAAGTTCCATAATCTCCTGCGCACGGTTACGAAGGAATACCCCGTCTTCCGTCAGTTCGATGCTTCGTTTTCCGCGGATAAAGAGCTGTTTTCCAAGCTGGCTTTCCAGATCCATCATCTGCCTGGAAAGGGTAGACTGGGAAATAAACAGTGTCTGAGCCGCCTTTGTAATATTCAGTTCTCTTGCTACTGCAAGAAAATAATGGAGCAGTCGCGTTTCGATCATGCCGTTTCACCCTTTCAAGTATGGAATATAAAATCAGTATAGGGTCAGTATACCACAAGTCTATCATTCCTGAAAGTGATGATAAATAAGAAGTGATAACTGTTTGTTGTTTCATGAAAACAGACCTATAATGAAATCAAACCGAAGGTTAATTGAAATCCTTACTGCAACATTGAAGTTGTAACTGCACATTGAAAACTTTATGAAGTTGTAACTGCATAATATCATGAGTAATTGCAACAGTTTTAAGCTGTTTTTCTGGCTTTGGATTGC
>NZ_NFLO01000037.1:0-6415 GCF_002160935.1 Drancourtella sp. An12
AAAGACAAGAAACCAGAGTCCACTATTACAACCAAATATCGAGAAATCCTTCGCCAGAAAAGCTTAGGATTCAGTAAACGGAACATCGCACATAGCTGCGGAGTATCCCGTAACACAGTTGCCAAGGTCGTCAAACGGACGGCGGAAATGAATTTTTCCTGACCACTGAATCATGGCATGATCAACAGCTCACTTGGGGAAATGCCTTTCCCCAAGGTAAAATCAGCAGCCAATAGAAGGCTGCCTGATGAAATGTAAGGAGAGCCGTCATCATCGTATGAACCGCTTCATTCTCCGTGATTCAATGCATGAACTCTTTCAACCTCTTTTTCCCACACCTTATTCCATAGAATGTTCTTCCAATTCTGCAAGCTTCCGGAACTCTTCCACCGTCATTTTCGCCTCTTCTGCCGCTTCTTCCAACGTCAGACGGTTCTTCCGGTAGAGACGAATCAGTGTAGACTGCTCTCCCTGTGTCATGCCACGCTCAATCCCCTGTGTGATTCCACGCTTCACGCCCCGCTGAAAGCCTCTTTTCTCGGCTCCCTCCATGTTGGACCTATAGTCAAGGATCGCTTTCTCCCTGGCCTCATACTGTAAACGCTTCTTCTCATCCAGGCTCATCTTCACTAAATCTTCGTATGCTCCTTCCAGATATTCATTTCCCTTTGCCACTTCTTTCAGCTCCTCTTTATTCTGCCCTCGAAAGAAACGCATCCACTCCATCACATCTTCCGGTCCGCTGGCCTTTTTCTGAAGTTTCGGAAGCTCCAGGATCTGAATCTCCAGCTTATCTGTATACTTCTTCCCTGCCATTTCATCCCAGAAATGGACCGTCCGGTAACAAAAATCATCATCTGGAAATCGTTCAAAATTCAGGACGCTGACCTGAATACACTTCTTCAGGATGCGATAGCTTTCCCCTGCTTTGATCTGTCCTGCATACATTTTGCTCAGGTAAAATAGCAGGCGTTCGTCCCAGTATTCCACATAAAACACCTGCATTTCGATATCTATCTGCACTCCATCAGCCAGGCATACATGCACATCCAGAATTCCCTGCTTTTCCTCTTCTGCTTCTTTGGGAAGCTCATTTTCCAACAGGATCGTTTCATCAATTTCTTCCGGCTTAACCTGCAAAAGCACTGCAATAAATCCCTTTCTCGTCTTAGGATTTCTCATCAGCTCTTTGAAACACCAGTCCACGGAAGGCTTCATGATAAAATCTTCGTTTCGGGCAGTTTGTCTTTTCTTATTTTGTGTCTTTCTTTTTCTTTTGATTTTTCTCATAATTCGATCCTTTCCCGGCTTCTCATCCGCTGGAAAAGGATGTTTCTGTCTGCTGTAAGTGTAGCACATTTTCTCCATTAGAAAAAGTAGTTTGCCTGAGAAAGGAATATAGAAATGTAAGAAGCCAGCCGATTGCCGGCCAATGTGTCTGCCGTATATAAATGTAGTAGTGTTTGAAAATTTCGGCGAATGCCGTTGAAACTGGAAAAGCGAATGCTTTTCAGATATGGACAAGGTAGCATACAAGCATGGAAAAGGCAAGAAAAATATGCTTTTTTCTTATATTTTCTGATTTTATCTCTTTTATAACTCAGCCCTTTTAAGTCTTTTCTGCTCGATTATCTAAAAATATCATTATATCAAAATAATTTGAGGTGCCTCTCGACACCTCGTTTTGATTCATACTGTTTATTTTTCTTAGTCTCTAATATTTTTATTTCTTCTAGGCATTTTAAACTCTGTTAATTTGTAATTCTGAATCCAGCCTAAATATGCTTCTCCGTCTTCGTCTTCCCAGACAATCTGTCTCCATTTTTTACATTTATCTATAATCCTGACTATTTGCCCTTCTTCAAGTTTTCCAATCACCAAGGAATGACAATCATGTTTTAAACGCACAACGCTATCTCTATTCACGATTCTGTAGCTTATCGCATTCAATTCTTGGGCATTATATCCCATTCCAACTATATAATAATTATTAACCTGCTGCGTACAATTATAATTGTTTACTGTCGTTGCTGGAGAATTTGATGTAAGCGTGACAATAAGCATGATAATATTGATGATTGTATTCAGCCATTCTCTCACTTCTTTGGCGTCGATTGTATGTTTTTCTATGATTTGACTGTTATGCTTCTCTTTCTTGGCAAATATATCTGTTGATTTTTCCTTGTCATATTCCGATGCAATGGCTTCTGATACAGTTTCAAGGTCCCATTCCTCTGATTCTCGCAAAACTCGATCTGCTACTTCTCCAAGTAACTCCATATTTATATTCTGAAGCGATTCTTGTGACAAATTCGTAATAGTAGTCTGACTCTTTGTGATTTTAGAAATAAGAGATGAACTCCCAATATCCTGAAGAATCGATGACAGACCAGAAACACTTGCAGAAATCTCATCCATTTTTGAAAAATTTATTGATGCTTTTAAAGGATCCACTATTCCATAAACTGTTCTAATTGCCTTGCTTATACTGTATGCATCTACATCCGCCACATTGATGTTTCCTATTAAACTCTTATATTCTGCAAAATCATAGTTCTTCATCCCATTAGTCCGAATTTCTAATGCTTCTCCAATTCCGCTAAGAGCTCCTATGTGTAATGGTTTGAGCATTTCATCGTATTTATTAAACACCTTCTGTGTTTCGGTTATGGTAGGATTAGACACAAGATTTGAAATTTCTTTTATCGTCGACAACTCATGATCTTTTATAAATTGCGATAATGATACACCTGCTCCCAAAATGTCTTCCTGCATTTTTATATTTTTGTACAAAAAATCCATTTGATCTTCTTCACTCATTATTTTCCTCACCACAATATCTTTCCTTTTACCAATTGATAATGTTCTTTAATATCATCTACAACTTTATCTCATCCGCATATATTACTTCACATATCCTAGACTATTTTCTTTTTTCCTGATCAATTTTTCACATTTTGCAATTTTAGCATGGACTAATATTAATAACATACCTATACAAACAGCAACTACTATATTGAGAATGATACCCTTCCGTTGTTCTGCAAGCTGTTGAACGATAAAAAGGGCATTCGGAATATATAATGCATTTAAGAGCTTTTCCAACCCTTCTCCCATAGATTTTATAGAATATAATTTTTCTATTGACTGCTTTCTTAATCTTGTATTATCATCTATCCATTTCTTCTTTATTTTGACAGACAGACACAAAACTGTAATTACAATTACTCCCCAAACCAATCCATCAACAACATATTCTAGTTTTATAATATTCACTCCCTTTTCATGTTTTAGGAAAGGCTTCAAAAAACTAACTCTACCGCTATGTCGCCCTCCTTAACATTTCTTCAATAATTATAATGATTAGTCTAACATACATTTTCAAAGTCAACAACGCAAAACCGAAATATTACTATATCTTTGGACAAATGAATTTATAAATTTCTTTTTTATTATTTTAAGTCTAAAAAATCCACAGATTCATTGTCACAATTTTTTCTCCACTCTTCCAACCACTCAACCAACATTCTACCCCTTTGTAAATATTTTGTAATTCTAGCAAAATAAGGATTTTCTGGATTGGCGAAATTTATCACCATATCTTTTCGAGTTCTTAAAATACTTGATATAGAGTCTATTTCTCCTGGTTTCCCATATGATGGATATCCAAATATTTCTATCGAATTCAGGCGTTCCAGTGCCTCACCAGATATTTTCTTTTCTCCAATTCTTTCTAGGCTGAATCCTTTTTCTTTGATATAATCTGTGAATGCTCTATATTCTTCTTCTGATTTGTAAACAGGAATAACTCGCAAAAGCATATCTTGTGCTTCTGAAGAAAAATTTTCACCCATCTTGTTAAACACAAACTTGAAAAATAAAAATTTCATCGTATTCTTTATATAATACGCATCGTTCCAATAGGCCGGGGGAATAATCTTCGTTCTGCCTTCATCAATACATTCTACCGAACTAGAAAACAAAGGAATATTTTTATAATACAAGACCACCTCTAAATCATTAGAAAAATCTGTATGATAACTTACATTGCAAAATGCAAAAATATAGAAATAACATTCTGCTACATTTTTGTCATTGACATCCTTAGGCGGCACATAGTCATCATTTGACAGTTCTTCTTTGCCATAGATAATATATATTGTATAGTCCGGATCCGGTTTATAGTAAAAGAAGGAATAACTTTCTGTCCCTTCTCTACTCTTTTCTTGGTCTACAAACTCCCAGTTGTCTATATCTTCCAGATAGTACATAGCTCTTTGAGAAGGACTATATAACAAGCCGAATCTCCGTTTCCACAATAGTTCTGTATCGTACAAATCTGCCGTTTCATTTTTTGGTGTATTTGTATCCCCTTTTCTCGTATAAATTGCTCCTGCTGATAGTTTTCCTTTCGGACTTGGATAGCTTGCGGTCAAGTAAAAGGGCGTGTTGTTACTTTGTTTGATTATAATAACATCAATTTGACACTCTGAAATCTCTATCGTTTTCACATACACTTCAGGGATATAACCGCCGGCCCATCTTGGCTTCTGATGAAGTAAGTTTATAATATTTTGCTGGTTTTTCCGGTTCTGTTCTTTTACACCGACTATTTGATAACTTTGATCCTCAACTCCAATAATAATATAGCAGTCCCTGTTTGCCATACTATTTGCCATACAGATAATATCATGAAGCAAATCTATATTATCAGAATACCATTCTCTTTTAAAATCCCAATACTCTCCTTCTGCCTGTGTTTCAATAAGTGTTTTGATTTCCTTTTCCAGGATCTGATCTGCCTGCTTTCCATCCATTTTATTTATCAGCTCCTTTTTCTTCATTTTGTAATAATACATTTCCCCATGATTCTCTGAGATCATCAGTTCTATTGTAGTCCTAAAGAAATTTTACCATAGCTTCATTAAATACTCCACAAAATATCATCCATGCCGCTAATCAAATTTACCTGTCAAGTTCATTTTATCTCTTGACCATTCATTAAAACAAGTACTATAATCAATTTACCTGCCAGGTAAATTAATTTTAAACAGCTTTTTGAAAAACTGACAATTTCATTGAAAATCACATACAGGACTAAAAAACTTGAAAAGATCTGCACAGATGCTTCGCAGGCGGAAAAAAGCACGGGAAGCAAATTGCAAACATTATCGAAATCGTAGATTATCACTAAACTAACTATGCGCAGCACTCAAAGGGGGAAACTATCATGGTAAAGAGTCGTACTTACATTGCCACGCCACCGGGGGCAACCATTAAGGAACAATTAGAAGATCGAGATATGAGCCAGAAAGAGTTTGCAATTCGTATGGATTTATCTGAAAAACATGTAAGCAAATTGATTCACGGAGAGGTTGCTTTGACACCTGATGTCGCGGAGCGTCTGGAACTGGTTTTAGGAGTTCCAGCAAAGTTCTGGAACAACCTGGAGATCATCTATCGCGAGAAGATACTGAAAGCAAATGCGGAAAATCATATGGAACAGGATATTGAGATTGTCCGAAAGCTTCCCTACCGGGAAATGGCTAAAAACGGGTGGATTCCAGATACTCGTAAATCAACCGAAAAGGTAATCTATCTCAGGAAGTTTTTTGAAGTGGTTCAGCTTACCCTTATTGAAGATGAAAAGCTCAACAAAATCGCATGCAGAAGGCTGTCTTCTACTTCCAAAAGTGACTACGCTCTTTTAGCCTGGGCTCAGCAGGCAAAGCGTGAAGCAAGATCCCGCGAAACTGCTCCGATCAATCTGAAATACTTAAAAGATTCTCTCTCAACTATACGAGCTATGACTACTCTTGCACCTGAAGTTTTTGCTCCGAATCTGATACAACTTTTATCCAACTGTGGAATTGCCCTGATCTTTCTTCCACATATTGGCGGCTCCTTTCTTCATGGTGCTACACTTCAGGACGGAAATAAAATCGTGATGGGTCTAACCGTCCGTGGAAAATTTGCTGACAAATTCTGGTTCAGCCTATTTCATGAAATCGGACATATTTTAAATGGTCATCTTAATCAGCCGCATGGAACTTCAAAAGAAGATGAGGATGCAGCGGATCAGTTTGCCAAAGATATCCTGATCCCAGAACAGAAATTTCAAATGATAGTTTCAAAAGGTGATTTTTCAAGAAATGCATGAGTATTCCGTGACTTCGGAGCCACGCAATTCGTTGCAGAGAGCCGCCCATTCCGAATGATAGAGCCACCCATATGAAAAGGTGAATCCGCTGTTGAGAGCCACCTCTTAAAGCAATACAATGATCCCAATGTATATTACGCGTGAATAGATCATTGTTCACGGATAAATAGATCACTTGTCACGGAGATTTAGGTCACCGATCTCGTCTCCGAGATCAGTGATCTAAATCTTCGTGTTTGCTTTATTGTGTCCAAA
>NZ_NFLO01000038.1:0-4487 GCF_002160935.1 Drancourtella sp. An12
GGACAGACTTGGATATCCATCCATGACTGCCCACTATCTGAAAGTACGTGTAAACTATTGAACCGCGTAGTACCGAACGGTACGCTACGTGGTGTGGAAGGGGAGGGTCAAATCTCCCCTATCCGATATTGGGTCGGGGTACGGCCCTTTTTCTGTTTGAAGAGACGGGAAAAGTAGAGCGCATCATCATATCCGACAGATCTGGCAATATCGTTGATTATAAGGTCGGTATCTTTTAACAGTGTGCAGGCTTGCCGGATCCGGTAGTCAAGCAGATATTCCTGAGGAGAACTGCCGGTGATATCTTTGAACAGGCGGTAAAGATAAGTGCGTTCAATATTCAGATGGTCGGCGATGACCTGAATATTGACAGGATGGGCGTAATTATTCTCAATATAGCGCAGTGCCTCCTCCACATAAGAGATCTTTTTTTCTTTCGGCGGGATGTATGCCCGTGGGAATTTACTCGCCAGGAGGTAAAGATATTCATAAAGGATGCTGTTCATCATGAGGTCGCGGTTTTCCGGAAGCTGGTACGCTTCAAACATTTTTTCGTGGCACAGTCTGACACGGTCGTCCTTTCCGTAGTGGCAATAAGGCGTTTCCAGAAGAGAGGTTCGTTTCAGATACTCTTCGATCTTGATACCCTGGAAACCAATCCAGGTATAGGTCCATGGATCGTACTTATCCGCTTCATAGTAAATCAGCGTATTGGGACGGATCAGAAAGGCATCTCCCTCGGAAAGATGGTAAAGATGTCCGTCTGTTTTATAAATGCCTTTTCCTTTTAAAATATAATGAATCAGATAGCCGCTGCGCACAACAGGGCCATAACTGTGGGACGGCACACAGGTTTCAAAACCGCAGGTATAGATCATGGCGTCGAGATTGCGGGAAAAAGACAACGATATGAAAACATATCATCCGAACTTGTCAGACTTTCGGGCGGACGAAACAATATTTTAGGGATTGCCCACTGTGCGACACGTCTGAGACTTGTTCTGGAAGATAATGATAAGGCAGATATCAAGGCGATTGAAGATGTGGATCTGGTAAAAGGTGTGTTTGTGGCAGGGGATCAGCTTCAGATCATTTTTGGAGCAGGGCTGGTAAATGATGTATGCCAGGTGCTTGCAGAATCTATCCATATGGACAGTATGAGCCTTGGAGATCTGAAAACAAAAGCAAATAAGAGGATGAATCCACTGCAGAGAGCAGTCAAGGCTCTTTCTGATGTATTTATTGAAATCATGCCGGGAATCCTGGCAGCAGCTCTTTTAACCGGACTTTCCAGTGTACTTGGAAATCTGCAGATTGTGGAAGACAACGCAACACTTTATGGAATTGCACGGCTGATTAATATTTCCTCCGGTGCGATTTTCGGATTCCTGCCTCTGTGTGTTGCGTACAGTACGGTCAAACGGTTTGGCGGAAGGCCGATCATGGGTATTGTAATCGGCTGTATCATGCTGACGAACAGTCTGGCAGATGCCAGTGCGGCAGCACAGGGAACGGTGGAAGTAACTACACTCCATATTTTTGGACTTCCGGTTGACCTGATCGGTTTCCAGGGCGGTATTATTGTCGCGCTGCTGATTGGTATTGTTACTGCAAAACTTGATATTTTCTTTGAGAAGAAAGTACCGGAAGTGATCCGTCTGCTTGTATCACCACTTTTGACAACACTTGTCAGCTCCTTCCTTCTGTTTATGATTATCGGACCGGTAGGAAGAGGACTTGCAAATGGAATTACGAGCGTACTTGTATGGATGACCCAGAACCTTGGAGTGATTGGATACGCGGCATTCTCCGGGGTACAGCAGCTAATCGTTATTACCGGTCTTCATCACGTATTTGGCGCGATTGAATCACAGCTTCTTGTGGATACCGGAAGAAACTTTTTAAATCCGCTGATGTCTGTAGCAATCATTGCACAGGGCGGAGCAGTGCTGGAATATCTTGCGAGAAATTTAAAAGATGCAAAAGCAAAAGAATTATGTATTCCAAGTTTTATTTCTGTACTGTTTGGAATTACAGAGCCGGCACTGTTCGGTGTGAATTTAAGATACCGTTATCCACTGATTGGCGGATGTATCGGCGGAGCAATCGGAGGCGCAGTTGTTTATTTTACAGATCTTGCGGCACTTGGATTTGGAACCACAGTAGTACCGGGAATCGCACTTGCAGACCCGGCACACAATGGATATATCAATTATATCATTGCTCATGTGATTGCGCCTGCGGCAGGATTCCTCTTTGCATTCCTGATCGGAATCGGATTTGATAAAAAGAGCGCTGTACAGGCAGTATCTGTATCGACAGTAGAACAGAAAGAAACAGTAAAAACAGTCGAAGCCAGAGAAGAGGCTCAGGAAGTAACAGCAGCACTTCCGGAAGAAATCGGTGCATTTACGAAAGGCGATCTGATCGGAATCGAGGAAGTCAACGACCAGACATTTGCCCAGAAAGTACTCGGTGATGGAATTGCGATTGCACCAGAAGAAGGAGCGATTTATGCCCCGGCAGATGCAGATGTTGAGATTGTTATGGATACGAAACATGCGCCGGGACTTCGCACAAAAGCAGGAAATGGAATTCTGATTCATGTAGGAATTGATACGGTTAATCTCGGAGGAAGGTATTTCACTCTTCATACCGGGCAGGGAAGAAGCGTGAAAAAAGGAGAGCTGCTTCTGGAATTTGATCAGGAAAAGATCAAGACAGAAGGATATGATACAACGACCAGTCTGATCATTACAGAACCAGTGGCAGACAGCCGTCTTGAGAAAGAAGCAGACAAACCGGTTCAGGTTGGTGACCGGATTTTGGAAATCGTGAAGTAGAGGAACCGATATGGGAAAAGAAATAGAAAATGAAAACTGGGTGAATAAAGTCAGAGCAGAAGAAAACCGGCAAAAGGACAGACTGAACAGCTGTCCTTTCCGGATGAAGTATCATATCATGCCGCCGGTCGGCTGGCTGAATGACCCGAACGGACTGTGTCAGTTTCAGGGCACTTATCAGGCTTACTTTCAATATTCACCGCTCAGTGTGAATGGTGGAGGAGGTTTCTGGGGGCATTGTACCAGTCAGGATCTGCTGCACTGGCAGTATCAGGATCCGGTTCTTACGACAGACCGGCCGGAAGACCGAAGCGGAGTGTATTCCGGTTCAGCACTGATAGAAGATGGAACGATGTATCTTTTTTATACCGGAAATGTCAAACTGCCGGGTGACTATGACTATATTGATGAAGGAAGAATTTCCAGCCAGCTGCTGGTAAGTTCAAAAGATGGACAGCATATGTCAGAAAAAACGGTTCTTCTTGGAATGAAAGATTATCCGGAAGACATGACAGCACATATCCGGGATCCGAAAGTATGGAAAGATCAGGGGCATTACTACATGATTCTTGGCGCAAGAAAACGGGATTTCGATGGTGACAGACGCCGTGATACCGGCTGTGCGCTGGTCTATGTTTCGGATAATAAGAAACAATGGAAGCTGGATCATGAGATTCTACCGGAAGAAAATTTTGGCTACATGTGGGAATGTCCGGATCTGTTTGAACTGGATGGAGAGAAAATTCTTTCCTACTGTCCACAGGGACTCCCTGCGGAACCGGAACGCTTCCAGAATCTGTATCAGTCCGGCTATTCGATTCTGACAAACGGTGAAACTCCGGAAAAAACCTTTCAGGAATGGGATCTGGGATTTGACTTTTATGCACCTCAGTCATTCGAGGATGAGAACGGACGGAGAATTCTGGTCGGATGGGCCGGAGTGCCGGATACCATTGAGACGCACCGGAATCTGTCTGTACAGAATGGATGGCAGCACTGCCTGACGATACCAAGAGAACTTCATATAGAAAACGGAGCGGTATACCAGATGCCGGTACGTGAGATCGATACACTATCCTGGAAAAGAGAAGAAGGGACCCTTTGCCGTTTTGGAAGAGAGATGGTAAAAATCGAAACTGCATTGCAGGAAGGAATCCCGGCAGAAATCCGGATTGGAACGGAAGAGAATGGTTTGACGATTCATATGGAAGCAGACCGCATCCAAATGACATTCTTAAATAAAAAGGGAGAGCCATCTGCCTGCGGCGGAGGAAGAGCCATACGGATCGGGCGGACGGCATCGGAAATCAGTCATGCACTTGTGCTGATTGATAATTCGATTGCAGAGATTTTTGTAAATGATGGAGAAGTGGTAATGACAACCAGAATCTATCTGGAAAAACCGGAGCGGATGATTACGGTAAACGGATGCCGGACATGTGAAATCTGGAAGACAGAAGAATAAAAAAGAAGAGAAGCAGGACTTTCAAAAGAAGTCGAAGCTTCTCTTTTTTTGGTGTGCGCCCGGCGGGCACACGTTCTAAGGGGTGAAAGTCCCTGACCCGCCCGGCAGTGGGAAGGGTGCAGCCAAAGGCAAGGGCGTCACCGTGAGGTGGGGTCTGAAGGAAGCCGGAGGCAAACCAC
>NZ_NFLO01000039.1:0-3470 GCF_002160935.1 Drancourtella sp. An12
TGGATATACCGGTGCGCTGAAAGCGCCTGTCCGGTGTTTTGGAAATCACCTGTCCGAAAAGAGGAAATCACTGTTCCAGACAGATAATAAATGTGGCGGAGCCGCCATCCTGAAGAATAGAACCTCCAGGATGGGGACGCCAGTTGGCTGTTAACGATTATTCGCTCAGCGCCGGATCCAAGCCGTATACTTCTCTCATAGAGCGATAGTTGGATGGATCAGTTGGAACGATATTGATCTTGTAGGCATCGTGCATGATGCGGTCAAGGATGGCTTCAGCAAGAGGGCTGTCATCGCCACCGAGCTGGTCGTACCATCCGCTGGGATCGTACTGGGAGCAGAAGATCGTGGAGGATTTCTTCCGTCTTCTGTGGAGCAGTTCCAAAATGTCATGCTGTTCCGTTTCTGTCGGCTTCAACAAGAGCCACTCATCAATGATGAGCAGGACGGGGTTGGCATACTTGGCCTGAACCTTCTTGTAGGTGCCATCTGTACGCGCCAGATCAAGCTCCAGGAGCATATCGGGCAGGCGCACATACTTTGTTTTATAGCGCTGTTTGCAGGCCTCCATACCGAAAGCGCAGGCCATGTAGGTCTTCCCACTCCCGGTAGCACCTGTGATGAACAGGTTTCGGTGCTCCGTGATGTACTCACCGGTTGCGAGACGTTCGATCAGACCGCGGTTAAGTTTCCGGCCGGAAGTATAGTTGATATCAGCGATGTAAGCTTCCGGCTGATCGAACCCGGCTCCCTTGATCAGACGCTTCAGACTGTTGTTCTTACGGTTATTGTATTCGATGTCGACCAGAAGGCCGAAGCGATCCTCGAACGGAACATCCTTCATCCTTGGATCATCCATCTGTGTGATAAAGGCATCTGACATAGAAGTCAGTCGCATTTCAATAAGTTTGTCGATTGTACTCTGATTGGTCATGGTTCTTACCTCCTGTAGTAGTCAGCGCCACGAGTGATGGCGTGCTTGTTCTGAGTTGATGCAGAGTCGGGAGTCTGTAACTCCGGTTCCATCTTTTCCCACCCGGCTGCCAAGATGTTTTTGATACTCTTGTAGCTGGGACTCGCTGTGTAGGAAAGCGCCTTCCGGCACGCTGCTTCCAAACGCTCAGCAGAGTATTTATCTGCCAGTTTCAGAAGCCCCATACAGCTTCGGTAGGACTGCTGCTCCACCCTCTGGGAGGCAAGAATCGCATGAACAACCTTGCACGTATTGGTTCCAATCCGCTCAGCCCATTTGCGGAAACGGTCGCCGTTCCATTCCAGATATTTCTGGTGATCGGCGGGCATATGTTCCGTAACAGTGCTGTATTGCCCCTTTCGGCCATACAGACGGTGGTGGAAAGCAATGCGGTTGTGATTGTAAAAGATTTCGATAATCGTGTCAGTTACCCGCACATCCACCTTGCGTTTGAT
The DNA here is from genome assembly GCF_002160935.1 of Drancourtella sp. An12. NCBI lineage: Bacteria > Bacillati > Bacillota > Clostridia > Eubacteriales > Oscillospiraceae > Drancourtella > Drancourtella sp. An12. Next base: position 1,429 of record NZ_NFLO01000039.1, read on the forward strand.
GTATTCGTAAGGAACGGAGTATAGCATTCCATCGATGGATATGTGATAATTGAACTGAACGGTGGCTTTTTTCCATTCCGCCAGTTCATAAGGGGTAGCCGGTAGCTTGGCCAGTAATGGCAGTTCTTCGTCGCGGAAGATCTCGTATCGGGTACCCTCTTTCTTTTGAAAAGGACGGTTTACGAATTCCTCCAGCTTCCTGCGGATGGACTTGTTCAGCTCGGCCAGCGAAAAGAACTGTTCATTACGGAGCGCCGCGGTAATCCAGGTAGAAATGACACCTACAGAGCCCTCGACATTTGGCTTGTCCTTCGGTGACCGGATGCGGGCCGGGATGATAGCCGTGTTGTAGTGCTCAGCCATCTCATGGTAGATGGTATTGAGTTCCTGATTGTACCAGTCGTTGTTGTGGATCACTGCAGTTGTGGTATTATCAGGCACCAGAATACGAGTTACACCGCCGAAGTACTCATACATATGAACATGCGCAGTAATCCATGAGCGCTGCTTTTCATTCATAAAAGCCTCAACATAAGGATACTGGCTGTATGCCATGACACCCACAAAGAGAAATGCGGGGATGATCTCGCCGGTATCCGGATCAGTGATCTGCGCAGGATCTCCTGCCCAGTCAACTTCGATCTGCTCGCCAGGCTTTCGGTTGATATGCATGGTTGCGCGGCGCTTCTGTTCATCCTGCTGGATGTAATAACAGAACTGGGAATACATGAGTGGCTCATCACCGGACTGGCGGCATTCCTCCAGGTACTCCGTCCAGAGGAGTTTCTTGTTGACACCGTTGCGGAGCAACTCCTTCTGGATGTAGTTGAAATCCGGCATCCGTTTTTGTTTGGATACTTTTGATTCCCTGGGAAACATCAGCTTCTGAAGCGCTGCATCTGTCAAGGTTTCATCCAACGGCCATGATAAATGCATTTCCCGCGCTCGTTTTTGAACCTTGACTACGGTTTTCTGCGAAACACCGATGCTTTGAACAATGTTTCGCTGTGACAGTCCCAAAGCGGTCAGCCTGAGGATCTCACGATACTTGGTCATTGTCTTGTGACCTCCTTATAATAGATTTACATCTTGCGATGCATGTCTCTATTATAAGGCTCTGGAATGTGATTTCCTGTCCCGGAACAGTGATTTCCGCTTATCCGGAATAGTGATTTCCTAACGCCGGACTGGTGATGGAAAATGCCCCGGAATACTCAATCAGTAAGCGGGAAAACATGGGGTATGATGAAACGACGGATACGTATACCTGCCATGCCGGGAAGAAACTGGAGCCGATCTTTCTGAAAAAGCAGAAAAGCAAGAGCGGTTATGAATCAGAAGTAACTGTCTACGAATGCGAAGATTGTACAGACTGTCCTTATAAAGAAAAATGTACGAAAGCAAAAGGGAATAAGCGGCTGTATGTCTCCAAAAGCTTTTTAGAGAGACGTCAGGAATCGTATGAAAACATCCTGAGTGAGACAGGGATCCTGTACCGGATGAACCGTTCGATCCAGGTGGAAGGAGCATTCGGAGTCCTGAAAAACGATTATGAATTTCAAAGATTTCTGCTGCGTGGGAAAACCAAGGTAAAACTAGAGATACTTTTACTTAGTATGGGCTATAATCTCAATAAACTCCACGCCAAAATACAGAATAACCGGACAGGAAAACATTTATTTCCAGTGAAAGAAGTCGCTTAAGCAGAGCATAAAATGAAGCGTTTTATTAAAGTACGCCAAAAAACGGAAGTAATCCCAAAACTAGATGGATTCTCTTCCGTTTTTCTTTTAGTTGGAACGAGGGTATCGTTCCATCATCTAATCTGATGATTTTGCAACACCCTCTTTTCTGTTATAAGTAAAACAAAACGGTCAGAATGACTGTGCAGCCATCATCGCAGATGATGTTCAAAGGGTGTATATTACAGATAAACTGACCATCCCTCACGGTCAATCTGACCACCTTCCACGGAGATTTAGATCACTGATCTCGAAGAGGGATAGTCGGCGATCAAAGTCATTCTTATAATAAGGATGGCA